>JBBQIF010000027.1:0-13376 GCA_038324665.1 Bacteroidia bacterium | reverse complement strand
TGACCCTTTGCTTCGACAAGCTCAGACTGACCCTTTGCATCGTGAAGCTCAGTGTAAACTCAGCTCAGACTGACACTAGGGGAGTGAAGTCACACTGAGTTTATCGAAGTGAGACAAACGACCAGTAAATAACTAATTAAGACCTCTTCGGAAACGGGGAGGTTTTTTTATGATATTGTGATTATGATTCTTTAAAAACACATTCTAAACCGCACCACGTTTAATTGGGAACCATTAACCACAAAAGTTGGATTTCCTAAAAAAACTAAGAAATCCTGCGCATAATTATATGATTGAATGAGGTGTTATAAAGGCTTTACTTTATAAATCTTTTGTGCCCTTTTGTCATTCTGTGGTTAAAAAATTGTTTATATTTGTTACATTAAAAATGAAACTTATTTTATCATTCTGTATTGTATTCCTGTTTTCTACCTATGCATTAATTGCACAACAAAAGAATGTCCGTTTGAATTTCGGATTGCAGGGAAATATCCCTGAGCGTACATTTAATAAAAACCTCAAAGATTATAACAATAAAAACGGGGGCATGGGTTTCCATATTTGCCCAACTTGGCGCTATTCCAAAAGAGTTTCATTCAGTATCAATATGGAATACGCTTTTGTAACAGAAAATTACCAGACGGATGCGATTGGCGGTTTTGATATCCTCTCCTTTTCACCAACAGTTAATTATTATTTCACCCAACATAAAATAAGGCCATTCGTTGGTATTGGTACAGGCTTATACCACGTATTGGACCACAACCCAAAATTTAACCTTGGCATAAGGCCTATCGTTGGCGTTAATTTCAATAATTTATTCGCTTTATCCCTTGAATACAACAGGATATTGGCTAACATAGTCATTAATCCGAGATCACATGGGGCCTTTGACAATTATTATTTAGCAGTAAAAGGCAGTTTCAGTTTGGGCCTTTTTTATGGCACCCAAGCCAGATAGGTTTCCAAAATATTTAAAAACCCACGGTTCAGGATAACTACTCGTATCAAGCATTTTTAACGATAACCTATCTACGATTAGTATAAAAAAGATTAGCGTCCAAATTAATTACTCTTGCGCATCTAAGTGCATTTTATATAACATTTCCCTAAAATGTTATAACACCTTATCAATTAATAAAAATGAACTTTGTCTCCTATTTATCAATCAACGATATGAAACAACAAGAAAGTCAAGCAGCACCGCTAAAAAACGAAGACCTTAAAACAATGACTGCCAGTATGCAATCTTTGCAAAAACAAGGGTTTACAGAAAATTTTATGGTGAATGAACAGGGTCTATATTCTGTGGATTCTGAAATTAGCTACAAACCAGAACAAGCCAAAATAGCAAGTTTTTATCGCTTTGAAGGTGATAGCGACCCTGCGGACAGTTCAATATTATATGCCATTGAGACTGACGATAGCATTAGGGGATTATTGACAGATTCTTATGGCCCGCATGCCGACCCACATGTGGCAAGGTTCATTACCGAAGTAGAAGATATTCACAAGAAGGTAAACCGAGGCGAAAAATTGTAACCGCAATTAGGTTACCAATAGGCTTTCAGCGAATTTTTGGGAAACAGTGGTCTTAAAGTCCTTGCCAATCTGTATAAAAATTGAGCCATCGTATGCAATCTTATCCAGCACCTTTATTTTAGTACCAATATTCACCGATAATTGCAATAGGTATTGAAGGAATACCGTTGACGTATCCTTTACCGCCGAAACACGGCAGGTTTTTCCCACCTCTATTTCTGACAATAAGGTGTTCACCAACGCAGGTAATTCCCCATTCGATTTAGGAATCGGATCACCATGTGGGTCATATTCTGGGAAACCTAGAAATTTTTCCAACCTGTCCGCCAATTCATCATGCTTAATATGCTCCAATTGTTCGGCAATTTCATGCACCACATCCCAAGAATACCCCAATTTTTCCAAAAGAAACACTTCCCATAATCGGTGATTACGTATTATATCCAAAGCCAGTTTATTGCCTTTATCAGTCAACTTTACTCCATTTACCTTATCGTAACTAATGAGTTTTTTTTCTGACAGTTTTTTAATCATGTCAATGACAGATGCAGCATTAACACTTACCTCCTCAGCAATGGCCGTTGGGGTTATCTTTGTTCCTGCCTTCTGGGCAAGACGGTAAACAGCTTTTAAATAATTTTCTTCAGTCAAGGAATGCATAGGTTTTTCTTAATTTTTTTGCAAATATACTCTATTCACTTAATTATATAAATTAGCCATGTCTAATTTATATAATTTGGTTATTCAAATATAATACATATCATTGCACTAGAAGATTAATTTAGGACAATGATAAGAAAACAAATACTCATCCCGGCAGTTATTATTGCAGTCATCACAATGATGGTTTCGTGTAGAAAATTGTTGCCCAAGGCACCTGCTGACGATGAATTGCTAGATGGCCCAGTAACAGGACTAAATGACGCCCAATCATCACAGCATCTAAGGGGAGATGTAGCCTTTAACAATCAGGTTTTTACTTCATCAACAGGTCTGGGACCAATATTCGTAGCTACGAGTTGCGGCAGTTGCCATGCCGGCGACGGAAAAGGACATCCCTTTACCACCTTAACGCGATTTGGACAAACGGACAGCACAGGCAATCAATACCTTGACCAAGGAGGTCCCTTGTTGCAGAACAGGGCTTTACCGGGCTATCAACCAGAAAAAATGCCTCAGGGAGCCAGTTCTGCAAGGTTCACCCCTCCTATCGCAACAGGCCTCGGCTATCTTGAACTAGTATCTGATACTGATATTTTGGCCATGGCGGATCCTTACGACTTGAACGGTGATGGCATATCTGGCGTACCTAACTGGAATTATATCCCAAACTATATTAAGCCGAATGCCAATGCTATAAATCGCAATGGAAAATATATTTGCCGAATTGGCAAAAAGGCAAGTGTATATAACCTTTTTCAACAAACTGTGAGTGCTTACAATCAGGATATTGGCATCACCTCCGAATTTAATCTTTTGGATGTATATACTCTCAAGGACATTGCACCAGAGATTCCTTCCAACACAGTGCGAGATGTGGTATTCTACCTTCAAACACTAAAGGCACCGATACAAAGGAAGCAGCAGGATGAAATGGTGCTGCAAGGTAAGCGCATTTTCAACCGCATAGGTTGCTCCAGTTGCCATCAACCAACTTTGAGGACAGGTTATTCTGACATAGCTGCCCTCTCTTACCAGGAATTCCATCCTTATACCGACCTCCTACTGCATGATATGGGTACCGGCCTAGATGATGGCTATACAGAGGGAAATGCAGCTACTTATGAATGGAGAACCCCTCCCCTATGGGGTCTTGGACTCGCACCCGCTTCACAGGGCGGACAATACTTCCTTTTACACGATGGAAGGGCGCATAGCATTGAAGAAGCTATTGCTGCACATGGCGGTGAAGCCAGTAGCAGGCGGTTGAGTTATCTCCAATTATCTGCTGATGAAAAGAAAGCCTTGCTTAAATTTTTAAACTCACTATAGCGCATGGAAAGAAAAATATTTATTAAATCCTGCGGAATAGCTTGTTTAAGTGGAACATTCGTAACAGCTATGTTACAAGGTTGTGCAAGCAGCAATTATTTTGCACAAAATACAATCGCCAACAATAGGATTACAATCAAGAAAAGTGAGTTTATTAAAATACAAAAGGAGAAGCAAATATTGCGGAAATATGTATTGGTGAAGTCGGAAAAGCACAACTTCCCTATCTGCATTTATAAAATCGGCGAGGATACCTACTCAGCCCTTTTGATGGAATGCACGCATAATTCTTGTGAATTGCAACCCCATGGTGAATTTCTAACCTGCCCCTGCCATGGCAGCGAATTTTCTAATAAAGGCGTGGTGCAAAATCCACCGGCAGAAGCAAACTTAAAGTCTTTTCAAACCAGTACAGATAAGGATCATATTTATGTACAATTTTAAAATTATACTGTGCTTTATATTTTTCACCTGTTTCTACATTAATGTTGAAGCTCAAAAAGACACTTTAATAAAGCGAATCCCTCTTGACACTTCCAAAGAAAGGTTGAACATGGATGCTATTTACAACCGGCCCTTTTTAACAGCCGGCAAGTTACCAATCGCTATTGGTGGATACCTTGAAGCAAACACCCAATATGCAGGTACAGATGGAGTTTCCGATGGTTTATCGTTCCAGATGCGACGAATGACTTTATTCTTTTCATCTACGATTGCCAGGAAGATAAAGTTCCTTTCTGAGATGGAATTTGAAGACGGCACCAAAGAAATTAATATTGAATATGCCGCTATGGATATAGAATTTAATCCCCTTTTGAATTTGCGGGGAGGCATTATCATGAACCCTATCGGTGCATTTAATCAGAACCACGATGGGCCGCGCTGGGATTTTATAGATCGTCCAATCTCTGCAACATCCATTATTCCTGCTACCCTCTCCAATGTAGGATTTGGGTTGCACGGTAAATATTTCTCCCATCATTTTATACTAGGTTATGAAGCTTATTTAACGAATGGTTTCGATGATAAGATTATTTCAAACGAAGAAAACAGGACCTCGCTGAGAGCAGGTAAATCCAATGTTGAAAAATTTGAAGAAAGCAATAGTGGCTTACCGATGTTCACAGGAAAAGTAGCTGTAAGGAACCGAAAAATTGGCGAAATAGGCATCTCCTACATGTCGGGGGTTTACAATAAATTTAGGGAAGACGGGTTAATTCTCGACAGTAAAAGAAGCATGCAAGTAATGGCACTTGATTTCAATACTTCGCAACTTAAAAATAGGTTAACCATAATTGGTGAAGTAGCTAAAGTTTTTGTAGATGTACCCGAAACCTATATCCAAACTTTCGGAACTCAGCAATGGGGCGGTTTTATAGATATTATCGGCGCCATTATGCAAAGAAAAATATCAGGATGGGATAAAGCCAAAGTGAACTTGGCCATGCGCTTTGAATATGCCGATTACAACAAAGGTAAATTTAAAGAAACTGGCGGCAACATAGCCGACCATTTATGGGCCATTGTGCCGGGTATCGCCTTCAGGCCGGTAGGCACAACGGTATTTCGATTCAATTACAGGTTCATGCAACAAACGGATCTATTGGGGAATCCTCCTGCTAAAACCGGGGCGATACAGTTTGGGTTCTCGACTTATTTTTAGGTTTAAGTTATAGGCTATTGGCTATTTAGAGAATCATTATTGGAACCGGAAACCATTTCGAATTGACATATGAAGGATTATTAACGAAATTTGGTTATATTTGTATAAGACCTTTTTTGTAATTTATTTTTTCCTTAAAATTATGTTTAGGATTGTTCCTGTTCTCATTTTGATACTAACCCCACATCTTGGTGTTACTCAGGATAGTGTTATTCTTAAACCTAATCAAAATGGATGCATTTACCTCGAATATCCTACTTACATTATAAACGAGGAATATGTTGTTTTCCTTAGTTGCAAGACCCGGAAAATAATATACCCTGATATTAAAACCTTTGAAGTTTACGGTGGTTATAGAAGTGAATTTGCCATGGATAAAAATGGCATTTTTTTTATGGGCGAGTTGATAACGAATGATACCGGTAAGTTTGAATTACTGGGAAAATCCCGGAATATCGACAGGGAATATCTCTGGAGAATCAATAACAGAGTCTTTAAAAACAATAAGGGATTGACTGGGATTGATGTCTCCACATTCCAAGCTGTAGGTAATAATTATTTTAAAGATAAGAATTACGTTTACTATTTTGACAAAAGGATCAAAAACTCACACGGGCCATCTGCTGGAGAACCATACGGCAATATTTTTTATGATAAAAACAATGTTTATATTGAAGGCGAAATTGTATTTTACAAGCAGCAAAAATGTTTCCCCGTAAATAGCGCACTTTATAAAACAAATACTGATGTTATCTATAAAAATGCTATTATTAAAAGCATGGATGCCCATACTCTAAAAGGTCTCTCAAGAAACTACTCCATGGACAAATACCATGTTTACTTTGACACAAGTATAGTACCAATTAAACCCGCAGATTTTAAAAACATTAAGGTATGGGACCACACGAACAGTGCTTATATTTCTGATGGAAAGTTCATTTACGGGGGTTCAAATAAAACCAAAGAAATTTTTAATGTGGCTACTTTTGGCACCATACAGCGATCAGATCTTTGCTATGATAAAAACGGAATATATGAATGGAGATGGAATGAAAGTAAGGAGATGTCGGAAAGACATACACTACCTTTTACTTATTCGACCCCAGTGACTGCAAAAAACACATTTAAAACAGAAGATTGTCGATTTATCATCTATGACCATCAGGCATACGATGAATCAAATAAACAACTCTTTGAAACGATTACTGATGATCAGTTAAAGAACGCGAGAGCAGGTTTACCTTTCCTTACAAAAGACAATGAATTGAGTGATAAGAAAATTGCAATCGCAGGGCATTTTTTTAAGGTGGGTAATAAGATAGTTACATATGAAGTTGAAGTAAAAAATATTGATGCCGCATCATTCAAATACCTTTTCGGACCGTATGTAAAAGATAAGAATGGGCTTTACTATTTTCACATTGACAGTTGTATTAAACTAGAAAATATAGATTCTGCATCATTTGACAACTTTATGGGCTTTGGGAAAGACAAAGACAATCTTTATCTTGGATCTGATAAATTAATAGGTAGCAAAAACCTCGAACTTTTAGCAATCTATAGTGGATACAGAAGGGGGTGTAGTCAAGATAGGAGACCAGGATTTGATTACTACTTTTTCAAGAATACAGAAGGTTTTTGGTTGTTTGAGACCACCCAAAAGAATGCAACTTATTTAGGCACCACATTCAATCCTAAATGGAACAAAGTATTCGAGGGGTTTGAAATGCCTGTTAAATAGCCTTTAAAACCCCTTAAATATTTCTTTTTTTCTCTTATTCCTTCACAAACGTCTTGCTCAGATTACCTTCAGGACTGCTAATCGTAAGTATATAAGTACCGGTTGCAAGGAAACTCAAGTCAATTGCTTCATCGAAGTTTTTTACGGTATCTAAGATTGTTTTGCTCCACACTAATTTGCCATCAGGAGAATTAATGATCATGTAGAGTGATGAAGATTTTTCCAAATCAATTTTAACATTCATTTTATTTAGAGTAGGATTAGGATAAATTGCAAAATCTGCCTTCAGTAAAGTGGGCGTTAATAAACCCGAAAGTGGGCTGCCTGAATATTTGAAGATCTTTGTTGCATGGTTCTGCCCCATACTTACCCCTTCGCCTCCATATCCCACCGATGGGCTCACAAACCTAGCATTTGCCAAACCATCAGAAGTGCCTATCACTATCCAATTGGCACCCTTATCCTTAGTAATAAGTGTTGTGTAAGGCGCTCCCTGTAAGCTTGCCGCATGGTTGGTGAGAATATAATTTGACTGAGGGATTAAAGTTACTGACCAAAAATAAGTAGAATCTACAAAAGGCGATTTAACATGTTGCCAGATAGTGCCGCCATCTTCTGTATACTTTATATCCGAGCCAATTGCCGAATAATTGGTGTCTTTGGCTATACAGAGACCATGCATATTGTCAACAAAATGGAGGTTGGACGCAAACCCTGTACCCACCACTCGTACTGCCCAATTTTGTCCCCCGTCAGTTGAATAAAATAGCCTTCCTTCACTTGTAACAAACCATAATTTATCCCCTATCCTGTCGAACTCACCAGAAGTACCATATTCACCAAGTAGACTGGCAGGTATTTTATTTTCTGCTATCCTAGTCCAACTAGTACCTCCGTCTGTTGTCCTGTAAATCTCAAAGAAATCGTTTGTAGAATCTGTAAGCGGACTAGGATCTCCCATCATTATCCCGTTCTGCGCGTCCTTGAATGATATAGCGTTAACAAAAGACTCAGGTCTTAAAAATGTAGTAGCTGCCGTTGTCGTCCAGTTCAATCCGCCGTCAATTGTTTTTAAAACAAGGTTGGTGCCTGCGTTATTTAGATATACTGTAGCCCATCCATTTGAGCCATCAATGCCAGTTATCGATGATAAAAAAGGGGCATCGGCAGTATCGAGATTAAATTTTTTATATTTCCAATTCGCGCCTCCATCAGAGGTGGAGTACATAGAAATGAAATTCCCTGGCCCTCCAACTGAATCCTGAAATGAATATTGTGGGCCTCCCATCCAAACAGTATTCGCATCAATCACCTTGTTGTAATAGATCCACACGGTGTCTTTTGTCTGGGGTATTTTGGAAGTCCATTGGGCATTCATAGTGAAGGCGTTTAGGATGCAAAATAATGCAAGAGTTGGTTTGAGTAGGTTTATATTCATGACTTTTATTGGTTTATATTTATTTTCACTATCAAGGATTGAAAGCCATTGTTAATTGACTTTACTTGTCGGCAATTATGTATTCAATCGTCTTAAGTGATTCGCAATTAAAAAGAAAGTGACAGTTTTGAAAAGTGTATTTAATATTGAAGTGGCGAATATATCTCATTTTTCAATAATTCGAACACAAAAATACAAAATGCTATATATCAATGTCTTAAAATTTTAATAAATCTAAAAAGCCCATAATTACGGCCATGATGAAAAAAAGTGTAAACAAACTAAAAAAACAATGGCTCCAAAAGTGTATCCTACTTATTTTCGGAAATCCTTCGCCTATGCTGTAACTTTTCCATGCATTGTAAAGACCGATAGGTGCAACTATTATGATGACTAATGCGGGAAGACCTATCAAAAAATCAAGTAGAATATATGTCCTTTAAACATTGGTTTAACAACCACTGTCATAACTATTATAAAGATAAATTGATTTTTATTAAGCCTGTAAATCTTTGCAGATCTTGGCAAGTATATGGATACTCGCTGTTCTAATTCATCGCTGTCAATTGTTATTTCATCCATATCATTTGTTCTTCTTTAAGTAATCTATTTTTTGCCTATCCGCCAGACTTAAATACTGTTTAGCAATCCTATTCTCAGGTTTATGATCAAATGTATAAAGTATAATAAGAAACAGCCATTCCAAAGGTTTCATAAGTATATAAATAAGGTCAGCAAATATTTTTATATTGAATATGGTATAATAGCGGTGAATAAAATTCCCAACCTTATTGTATTGTTTTCTTATTAACCGATGTAATGATGGCATCTTTTCCTGAAGCAGGTCTTCAAATGCATTTGAAATCAACAATTGCCTGTTACAAATGATGGGGTTCCCATTCCTAATCCCCATCCTTTGAGGTTTCACAACATTCGGATGTCCATTAGCCGCTACTGAGCATAGATAATGTCCACCGCATTGCACATTGTCACATTGATAATCCCATTGAGAAAAACCATGCTTATAAGTTTCGGTAAAGGCTCTTATCATTGAATCGGGTTTTTGACCAAAAAGAAGTAACAGTGCTGTAATAATAGCAATAATAGGTAAGCAAAGGATAAAGAGAATAGGAATTTTAATTAGGGGATTTAACTTAAGAATTTTCCATGCCAGTTTTTCCATAGAATTCCTGTAAGTAATCTCATTCCCCTCCATGTGAAGTATCAAACGCTTTTGGTTATCCATGAGGCGCATAATAAAAACCTCAATAATGGGTAAGTTGCCGAATAACCAAATGTAAGGTTCAACTTGTATAGCGATGAAAACATTGAAAACAATGGCCATTAACAAGATAGCATTAATAACCACCTCTATAATAGGGGATGAAATAGTTTCTTTCCATAGAGAATACAGGAAAGCCAAAAGACAAATGAAAATATAGATGTAAATGGTGAGTTTGTGGTCGTAGGCAAAAGTGGCGCTGTCATTACAACAATCATTTGCATCCTGATCCATGGCGCTCAAATAAAGGTAGGGTAATATAACCAAAGAAACGAATTCCAGTATCCTCGTATAAACAATATGGTAAAGCCTGTTCCCGGTTAATGCAAATTTAATAAACTCTATTGTAACCAGTAGCGAAGGAAGTAAAATAAGTATTAATAAAATTGGCATATCTAACAATCTTTGGTATTCAATATTCTACCTTTTTAATCATCAATCCGCTTGCGGTCTGCCTTTTTTAGATAAACCTCCAATTTGTCAAGATTAGAAAATACAGGGCTCAATATTTCCACAAATCTCAATTGGCTGGCCTTTGAATCCGCTCTGGCAAAGAAACTGCCCGCCTCGGGGTCGAAATCAATATGTGCTATAAGTGCAGGATCCAATTCTTCCAATACCAACCTGATATGACCCTCCCAGCTATAACCGTTGCCGGAGTACCCATATTTCTCAAATAACGGATGGTACTTGTCATACAGTTCTTTGCTCTCTGTTTCTACAGAAATGCCAAATACATTCTCCTCATTCCAAATGACAAAAGGAAAGGGATTAGGAGCTGAACTTCGGCATGAAAGGCCGAAAAAAAAGCAGGAAATAACCATTGCAAAGTTGGAGAATTTTCTCATAGATAGCTAACTTACTACAAATTACTTCTTTCTTTTTACTTCTATCAGGTTAACAATCTGCTTGTGAAAATTAACCATCAAAATGCCAATTAAAATATTGATGGCAGGTATCGCCACTTTAAATTTACTTTGGTCAATAAGACCCCGATTCTCATTCTCATTATAAGCATACCATCGTTGGATAAGTTCGGGAATACCTTCTGCCACCATCAGACCACCTATTACAATAATAGCAATACTCAAAATAACTGAACGATGTATGTTCAAATTGAGTTCCTTCTCTTCAAAATCCTTATCCATTTTCATCCAATTAATAATCATCTCAGACCTAAAAATAAGCAAGCGCGCTGTTATCAGATAAAACAAAATGATGATACAGTTAACTGCCGCATTTATTAGAATAACATTCATTAGTGCTTCATTCTGATACATCGTTTCATAGTAAAATACTGAAAGCAACTGGTCCAACTTCAAGATGATTTCTTTAATGAAAATAATTCCTATTATTTTAAGAATAATGTTAAACAGATTCCTGATAGTCATATTCGATAAGTATTATTTTACGAACATAAGATTTTTATCAATAATATTTCATAACCAACTTCTTTATATCCAGAACTAATTCCATTTCTTTATTGAAATACCACAATAAACAAATAGATTTGCATGAAGTAAATAAATAAATGAACAGTCTTAAAAAACTAACCCTCGCAATAATTGCGATAATAAGCTTCCAGTCATTATCGGCACAAAAAATAGAATGGAAAGAATTGAAAAATTTCCACGGTGTTATGAGCAAAACCTTCCACCCCGCCGAAAATGACAACCTACAGCCTGTAAAGGATAGTGCTTCGGTATTGCTTGTAAAGGCTATTGCCTGGGAAGCCGCACCTGTTCCGGCAGAATATGCCAAGAAAGATGTTAAAAAAATCCTAACGGCCCTTGTTGCCAAATGCGATGAATTAAATAAAGCCGTGATTGCTAAAAAAAGTGATGCAGACTTGAAAAAACTTATTACCGAAGCGCATGAAATTTTTCACCAGATAGTTGAAAAATGCCACGGACCGGATTCTGAAAAATAAACCCTATTTATGGAAAAATTCATCACAGTAAAAACCTTTACCTACCAAAACGAACTGTCAATCATTCTTGGTAGATTGGAATCCGAGGGGATCGAATGTTTCGTAAAAGACGAGTTTGCTGTGCAGGTCACTTCTTTTTATTCCAATGCCATTGGCGGCATTAAGTTGCAGGTACGCGAGAGTGACCTTGAAAAAGCAATTGAAATAATGAAAGAAGGTGGTTATCTCAATGATAAAGATTACACTGCACTTGCCGGCTACAATAAAAACATAGTTGAAGAAGACATACCCCAAAAGCATTGGTCGCAAGAATACAAGGGTTTAATAATTGCGGCCATAATTATTGCCGTATTGTTTATTATCTATTATCAAATCACCGGTTCTATGACCGATGAATGAACACCGAAGATAAGATGACTTCGCCATTCAATATTATCCTGAAGGTTATTTTCTGGCTGTCCTTGCTATTTATAGTTGTGGCTATTTACAGTCTTACCCTGACTCAACATATAAATTATGAATTTGCGGATTGGGAGGTAAGAAATGAATTCTATGGGGTCATTCTTTTTGGTTTGCCGGTAGCTGTACTTTTAACTCTTACAGGCAGTATAAAAAAGACCAATAACATGATGCAAAATACAATGGTCATTGGCTCCTCCGTGCTCACCTCCATTATCGCATTTAATCTAATGACCAGCATGCTATTTTCGGTTGGATTTATTACTTTTACAAATGATACCATATTATACAAGCATAGATACAAGAAAAGAGTTACAATAAGTGAACAAAGGATACGCTATAATGGAACAATTGGCTTTTATAAACAAAGAATTGTACAAATAGAACCCTTATTAACTTTCTGGAATAAAGTAACCCCAATTGATACAGCAACAATAAACAGAGCCGAATGGACGTCGTTTCGAAGATAAGGTCTCATCGGTTTCGCTCAGTGTCCTTAAACTTCGCTCCACATTCAAAATTATGATATTATTAATTAAAATGTAGATTTGCCGTCTAAGTCTAATCCTTTTGTTATGAAGAAAATTTATATACTCTCCACTTTACTTCTTATATCAACATATTTAGTTGCCCAGAAAAAATCTGTTAACGCTATAGATAAAACGGATAGTCTTCTCTTAAAAAACACACAATTCAGGCTAGTCGGTCCTTTCCGCGGTGGCCGTAGTGCTGCCGTTTGTGGTGACTATAAGCAAAAAAATATTTTTTACAACGGCACAACCGGTGGCGGATTATGGAAAACAATAGACGGAGGCAGCAATTGGAAAAACATCTCCGATAAATATTTCGGTGGCTCAATTGGTGCAGTTGCAATAGCGCCAAGCGATGCAGATATCATGTATGTTGGCGAAGGCGAAAACACTTTGAGGGGCAATGTAAGCGAAGGTTTTGGTATCTGGAAAACCAACGATGCTGGCAGAACATGGAAAAACATAGGCTTGAAAGACACGAGGCATATTGTGCGCATTGTTGTTCATCCTAAAAACCCTGATATTGTTTGGGTAGCTGCCTTAGGACATTTGTTTGGCCCCAACAATGAGCGAGGAGTTTACAAAACCACTGATGGCGGTAAAACCTGGCGAAAAGTTTTATTCAGCGACAATCAAAGTGGTGCAATAGATCTGGTAATGGAACCCGGAAATTCGCAAACCTTATATGCTTCCACATGGACTGTTATTCGCACACCCTATACTTTGGAAAGTGGCGGCAAAGGCAGCGCACTATGGAAAAGTATAGATGGTGGTGAAACATGGAAAAAGCTGAATGATA
>JBBQIF010000026.1:0-13384 GCA_038324665.1 Bacteroidia bacterium | reverse complement strand
TAAGAAAATATATGAACTGCTAAATTATAAACCTAAACCATTCTCCCGCAAAAAATTTGTAGTCCCACCAAATAAAATCAACAACAAACAAACCCTTATAAATCAAGAAGTTCGTTCGGGATAGCTGCAATGTGGGTTAAGTATAATCAGCAGTATTCGAATTTGACCCCCAAATTTTACATAGTAGAATAATACTAAAACCGCTTTTTACGCAGAACGTGAATTATTTGAAAATACAAGGATTCAAAATATCCAAAATTAAGTATCTAATAATAAGCAATTTACAGACTTTATTCATTTCTTTATACAACACATTATTTTTTTCTCAGTCTTTTATATAACTTTGATTATTAATTGTTAACATGTTGAGTATTTGTACTTAGTGAGTATAAAAACCTAGCTTTTAACACTAATAATACAGTTGAAATAATACCTTCTAAAACTAGGGTCTTATTGTAACTTAAAAACACGAACTATGAAACGCTCACCTACCAAAAGGGTTATTTTGGTATTATACCTCTGTATAATCACCATGCTAACCTACGGCCAGATTCCAACCCGCATCATTGTGAATAGTGGGTTTGAGTCGCCTGTTATAGGGTGTTCTCCTGCCAGTTATAATTTCATGTCTCATAATAATATTCCCGGTTGGAAAACTCTGGATAGTGTACCTGCTCCTTTAGTTAACTGTGGCACAAGCGGTTCCTCTGTTCCATACCTGATTGAGTTTTGGTCAAGCGGATTTAATGGCAGAGCTTCCCATTCTGGGAATCAATTGGCGGAAATTAATGCCAGTGCGGCCACCTTTCTATACCAGGAGATTTGTGTACTAGCGAACGAAGCTGTGCCGTTTTCCGTGTGGCACTTAAGAAGGGCAAGTTCTGGAACGACAGAAAAGATGGTGGCTGAATTAAAAACCATAAGCAATACCAATATTGTAACAGGATCCGTCAGTACTGCCGGAGCTTCATGGATTAATTATACAGGTAGTCTTACAAATAATGGCACATCAGGGTTGAGAAAATATGGTTTCAGAGCCACTTCTGGTGGTAGTTTAGGCAACCTTGTAGATGATGTCACAATTACATTGAAACCTCTAGCAGATATTAAATCATTTGTTTATTCTTCTGTGTATGAACCAGACACTAATTACTTGCAAGTGTATGTTAACGGAACTCTTAATGGTTCTGCAACTTTAACCCTTACCAAATCTGGCACTGCTACTTATGCAAGCGATTATACAATTGGTACTCCAACAAGGGGTTCCGTATCAATGAATGGTTCTGGTACTATTACCCTGACTTTGCCTGCAGGTGATTATAACCCTAATTTATCAAGTGGGTCAACCTTAGGCTTAATAAGGATCCCATTTTATGTTGTGAACGATTTTATAACTGAACCGAATGAAACTGTGATCTATACCGTTAGTGCTGCTGCAAATGGGGGCAATGGCAATGCCGCCCTTAATTTATCTACAGGTATCGGTGGTCAGAGTGCGGCATGCGCCTCTACAATGAGTAGTAGTCAGTTTACAATTATTGATGCCATCGCATTGCCTGTAAGGTTAATTTCCTTTACCGCTGAAAGGGAAATGGGTTATAATTCAATACAATGGGAAGTGGCTGAAGAAGATAATACTGATAAATATTTATTGGAATATAGCACCAATGGTGCTGTTTTTGGAATTGTTGACGAAATTTATTACAATCCTGCCAATGGCATGAATTACATGAGTACCCATCGCCCGGTGGAAAACGAGAATGCTTATTACCGCCTTTCCGTAGTAGATAAGAATGGAAATACCACTATACTGAGCAAAATTATTACAGTAACAAAAAATATCAATACAACATTTAAAGTTTATCCAAATCCTAATAACGGAATCTTTACAGTTAATTTCTTTTCAACAAGAGAAATGGCCACGGAATTCACAATTAGTGATATGTTAGGCAAAAAAGTTTACAATATCACCTTATTTGCACAAAAGGGAGAGAATACCATACCGGTGGCCATTGAGCAAACATTGGAAAATGGCATTTACAACATGACTTATACTTATGGGTCAAATACCAAAACGGTAAGACTTACCGTTTTAAGGTAGATAATTTAACCGCTTAAATTTATTGAAATTAAACTTACCTGTGGACGGTTTTTTGTGTAAAAAAAATTTGACATAATCTTCCGTATAAATTACCATTATTTTTCTTATTCTTGTAATACTTTAATATACCATAAATGGAAGCAATTACTCATGAACCTTTAGGGGAAAAGAACATTAAGCGCATTACAAATGCCTGGTGTATGTACGATTGGGCCAACAGTGTGTACCCTTTAACCATAACCTCGGCTATATTCCCTATATATTGGAATAGCCAGACGAAGGAGGGGATTGATATTTTAGGGATGCATTTGAGCAATACGGTGCTTTACACTTACTGCCTGAGCTTTGCATTTTTAATTATTGCGTTGGTGAATCCCATACTAAGCGGAATAGCTGATATCGCCGGCAATAAGAAAGCATTTATGAAAGCATTTGTTATCATAGGTTGCCTGAGTTGTTTTGGTATGAGCTATTTCGATCGAGATCATATTTGGATAGGTGCACTGACATTTATTATGGGAACGATAGGCTTTGCAGGTAGTTTGGTGTTTTATAATGCTTATTTACCTGAAATTTCAACAGAAGAACATTATGATAGTTTGAGTGCTAAAGGCTTTTCCTTAGGTTATATCGGGGGAGTTATTTTATTGTTACTGAACCTGGCTTTGATTATTTTTCCTGAATTAATTTTCAATCTTAAAGGTAAAACTGATGAACTGATAAATCAAGGTATGGATGCAGAAAGCGCCTACCTAATCGCAAAGGATTCTTTTACCGGTGCAGCCAGCAGATTGGCGTTTGTAACAGTAGGGGTCTGGTGGTATTTATTTTCACTCATAACCTTCAAACATTTGCCAAAAAGCAAGGTTAAGGGAGGCCCCATTTCATTGACAAGGGGTTACAGGGAATTGCAAAGAGTGTATGGAGAAATAAAAATGAATCTAGTGGTTAAACGGTTCCTTTGGGCGTTCTTTTTTTACAGCATGGGTGTGCAAACCGTTATGTATGTTGCAGCCATTTTTGGAGATAAGGAATTGAAACTATCTTCACGTAAATTGATTGTTACTATATTACTCATACAATTGGTAGCCGTATTGGGGGCCTATGTATTTTCAAAACTATCCAAGAGATACGGAAATATCAATGCCCTGCTCGTATCTGTTTTGATTTGGATAGGGGTATGTATCGGGGCTTATTTTGTGCAAGGCGCCAATGCATTTTACGTGCTTGCCGCAGTGGTGGGCTCTATTATGGGTGGCATACAAAGTTTGTCGCGGAGTACTTATGCCAAGCTTATTCCTGCTGAAACACTTTCTACAGCCTCTTATTTTAGCTTTTATGAATTCATGGAAAAAGTAGCCATAGTAATTGGTACTTTCAGTTTCGGTTTTATAGAATATATTATATTCGAAAATACCGGTGAAACAAGTATGCGCTATTCTGTGCTTTCCCTAATCGTCTTTTTTGTTATTGGAGCCATATTGTTAAATGGAATAAGGAAACAGATTGTGTTGGATAAAGATGACAAAAACATAATACTTAACGGTTAAATTCTTATACGATAACCATTTTAGAAATACAGGATGCTTGAAAAGCCATGGGCAACGAGCAACCCAGAAAGGTTTTATGAGACATAAAGGCTAAAGGATAGCTAAGAGCTAAAAAGAATACGGTTCGAGATGATTTCCCTTACTTTGGCTCATGTAGGAAATCAAGGTGCACAAGATGCTTTTCTTGCTCATTGCGGTATGTAATTCCCATGCCACCATCATGCGCACGACTTACATAATAAGCCAGTTCACGAAGACTTTTAAACAGATTGACAGCAAATGCATGGTCTAATTTTGGGAAAATCTGGTTTAAGCCTGATAATTCAGCCTTTAAAATATTGGTCCTTTCCAATGGGATATGGGGCAAAGAATGAATCAATTCATCTATCATTTCTTCACTATGACCATCAATATCCTTATAAACACCCCTTACATCCTTGCTTTCTGAATATGTTTTTATGTGAATTATCTTTACTGCCTCCTTAATTTCTGATTGTTGGAAATCACCGTCAGCACCCGAGAGAAGGGCAGTTACCAATAATGGGGCATCGTGTATTAACTTTTGCTCTTCAGGACTTAAATGTGCAATTTTGCTGTGCATAATATTGTTTCTATTATTTTTGTGCGAAAATACAAACTTTTACCCTTGTCATCAATATCCCATACCGTTAAATTTTTTTTACAATCCGAGTGGAAGAATAAATTTGCGCTCAGCAGTGTCTTTATCCATATTTTCATCGCGGTTCTCATTACTTATTTAAGTTTACCTGGAGTAGATAAACCCTTATTCAGCGCCCTTTTTTGGCTGATTGTAATCTTTACAACCATTCAGGGCATTAGTAAATCATTCATCAATATGCACAAGGGGCATTTTCTATACTGGCACCAGTTGTTATCACCAATTGCTTTTTTAGTGGCGAAATTGATTACCAATTTTGTCTTGATGTTCCTCTTTACAATATTTTCAATGCTGGCATTTATTCTTCTACATGGTCCTGTTGTAGATGATATTTTTTCTTTTCTGGTTATTGCTATTGTAACAGGTGCCGGCATTTCTTCCGTATTTACCATTAGTAGCAGTATTGCCGCCAAAACAGATCATCCGGGCATGCTTCTCCCAGTGCTAACCTTCCCATTGGTTGTCCCACTTTTATTGATTGGTGTAAAAGCAGGTAAAAAGGCGACAGATGGATTAGGTTTCACGACAGTCCTACCGGAAGTTCTTTTATTAATATTGATGAATATACTGATTGTTATCCTGGGAATAATATTGGTAAAATTTATATGGAAAGAATGATTGCAGACCGCCATTCAACTACCATCGAAATATATTACAAAATAATGGGTATTATGTCTATTTTTGCACTACTTTTAAAATGGCAAGGATTCCCAATAAATGGTACAAAATAATAGCAATCTTATTGCTGGCATACACCATAATTTATGGTTTATTGATCCCCTTACCCACAGATGTGGGCATGTTAGACGAAACTATTAGGAACCTTTTTTACCATGTTCCTATGTGGTTTGGTATGATGATCATATTATTAGTTGCATGGATTTGTAGCATTATCTACCTCCAAAATATGAATTACCGCTATGAAATATACGCTCGGGCATTAACTTATTCAGGCATACTTATGGGCTTATGCGGTTTATTTACAGGCATGTTCTGGGGTTATAATACGTGGGGAACTCCCTGGACCAACGACCCTAAGATTAATGGAGTAGCTGTTGGTATGACAATGTATGCGGGCTATTGGCTAATACAGAAATCTGTTAATGATGGAGAGAAAAAGGCAAGGCTTTCATCAGTTTACAATATTTTTATTTTTCCCCTATTTATCGCCCTCATATTCGTAATGCCAAAGCTCGCAAAATTCAGTATCCACCCCGGTAGTGGTGAATCTGTGAATTTTAAGACATATAATAAAACCAATAATATGGAGACGGTCTTTTACCCTGCTATTATTGCATGGACTTTGCTTTTTGTATGGATAGCCGAAATAAGGGGCAGGATTGAACTTTATAAACAACACAAAGAAAATGAAAAACTTTTTGCTTAATATTATTGGCGACATAGTGCCAATAGCAGAGGAATCCATCTTTAGAACTTCAGGGAAAATATATGTAGTGGTGGGTGTAATCGCTATTATTTTTATCTGTATTGTGATATACCTCATAAAACTTGATACAAAAATCTCTAAACTGGACAATTCAGACAAATGACAGATTTTAATTTAACAGAACACGCTGTGGACGATCTGGGTCATAATAGGCCCAAAGGATTTAAACCAATATACCTGATTATATTAGTCGTGGTATCTATTGCATTGGCGATTGGTATCAGCTTTTATGGAGATACTAGCAAATATGTTTGTTTTGCAGAAGCAGATGAAATTGCTAAAACCAGGCCCAACCTTCAACTACATGTTGTTACCACCCTTAATAGGAATAAAGCTGAGGTATATAACCCAAGGCAAGATGCCAATTATTACGAATTTTATGTGAATGATACCACGGGCGCTGAAAGGAAGGTGATTTATTTTAATGCTAAACCACAGGATATGGAACGTACAGACAAGGTGGTGTTAATCGGCTACAGTAGAAATGGCTATTTTGAAGCTAAGGATATCCTTAAAAAATGTCCTAGCAAATACGAAAAAAAATAAGCACAATTGGAAACTATTTTATTTAATAATGAACATTTGGCCATAGGCAACTTCGGTCATATTGCTGTGGTCGTATCTGTTTTTTCAGGACTTTTTGCTTTTTTCACCTACGCACTTTCTACCAATAGCAAATATACAGGGTTACTGAATTTCGGGCGATTGTTCTTTATTATCCAGAGTGTTGCCGTTATAGCGGTTTTCGTCACACTTTTTACCATCATACAGAATCATTATTACGAATACCATTATGCCTATAAGCATTCTTCAAATGAACTGCCGATCTATTACATGGTCAGTTGTTTTTGGGAAGGCCAGGAAGGTAGTTTTTTGTTGTGGATGTTCTGGCATGTTGTATTGGGTTTAATCTTGATGAAAAAGGCCAAAACCTGGGAAGCTCCGGTACTTGCTATTGTTGCATTGGCGCAGTTTGTGCTGGGTTCAATGCTATTAGGGATTAATATCGGCGATGTCAAGATTGGCAGTAGTCCCTTTGTCTTATTGAGGGAACATAGCCCTGAAGCACTTCTGATACCTTTTCTTGAAAAAATAGGAAAGGCCAATTACCTTAATGCCTATAAGGATGGAAATGGTTTAAACCCTCTGTTACAAAATTACTGGATGGTGATACACCCACCTACCTTGTTTTTTGGTTTTGCATCTACCATTGTGCCATTTGCTTACGCTTTTGCCGGTTTATGGACCAAACGGTATAAGGAGTGGACTATCCCTGCCTTGCCATGGGCATTGGTAGCCGTATTGGTTTTGGGAACAGGTATCATAATGGGTGGATACTGGGCTTATGAGAGCCTCACTTTTGGTGGTTATTGGGCCTGGGATCCTGTGGAAAATGCTTCCCTTATGCCATGGATACTCATGATTACGGCTTTGCACCTCTTGCTTATTAATAAAGCAACAGGGAAATATCCAGTACTTACAATAGTATTAACTATCTTTTCTTTTTTCATGGTTTTGTATGCCACCTTCCTTACAAGGAGCGGCGTCTTAGGTAATTCAAGTGTGCATTCATTTACTGATTTAGGGTTATCCGGACAATTACTCCTGTTTTTGTTTTTATTCATAGCCCTCACTTTTGCAATGAGTTTTCGCAAAATGAATCAAGCAATCTTATTCTTTGTTCTTCTTTTTTCTATATTGATGCTTTTGGTTTTTTGGCCTTTCAATACCTCTTTTGTTAGCGTTAGTATTTTTGGTTCTGTTATTTTGTTTGTTGCAACTATTTGGTTTATAGTTAATTTGTTTAAAATATACGCTTCAGGACTGGAGAATGATAAAGCATATAGCCGTGAGTTATGGATGTTGATTGGCAGCATGGTGCTTTTGTTGTCAGGACTTCATATTATTACACAAACTAGTATTCCCGTCTTTAATCAGTTATTCAATACATCTAAGGCACCACGAGGTGAGGATTATTATAATTTATGGCAAATGCCTTTTGCGGTTTTGATCGTTTTCCTCACTGGCATTGGACAATATTTTAAGTATAAAAATACTGAATCTAAAAAATTCTGGGAACCAGTGATTACTGCTCTGTTAATCTCCGTTATACTTGCTGTTGGCGCCTTATTCCTTTTTAAACTTTGGGATATTAAATACCTGATGTTGCTCATTGGTGGTATTTTTACAATTGTGGCCAATATAAATTATATCCGCACAGTGTTAAAAGGAAAAATTAAACTGGCGGGTGCAAGTATAGCCCATGCAGGATTTGGTTTAATGATGATAGGAATCTTGGTATCTTCTGTCAATAAAAAAGTATTGAGTGAGAATAGGAGCGGGCAAGCTTATTTTTCTGAAAAAACCCGAGAAGGAGAAATTGACCGGTCGGCAATAGAAAATAACCGTGAGAATATTTTATTGGCAAAGGATCGCCCCGTAAGACTCGCAAATAATACACTTGAGGCTACTTATATTAATTATAAAGATAAGTCGCCCGACCGTTATTTTGAGGTAGCTTACAAATTCTTTGATGATGAAGGTAAACTGAAGGATTCATTCAGGCTCTACCCTAATTCACAGAACAATCCTAAAATGGGGTTAGTCAATAATCCTGATACAAGGCATTTCCTTACGCGGGATATTTTTACACATATTACTTTTGAGAGTGGACTGGAAAAGGTGGAAGAACAGAACTTTGACCATTTTAAAACCGATACTGTAAATATAGGTGGTGTTTTTGTAACTGAAGATGGTACCCGTCAGCTCACATTCAACAAAATTAAAGTTATTGAGGCAAGTAAGGATTTGAAAAAGCTGCACTTGCAGGCGGAGATTATTGTTAATAGCTTGGGGGATACCTTCATTGCTCGTCCTGAGTTTATCAGTGAGGACAGAATTAGGATAAAAGAATCTGTAATCAATGAAGCTGGTATTATGGTAATTATGGACAGGATAATACAGGATCCGACTGATGAAAAAAACATGAAGTTCATTGTCACTACAGCTACACGAAGACCAAAGATAGATTATATCATACTTAAGGTTATTGAATTCCCATACATTAATCTATTATGGGCGGGCACTTTTATTATGATTTTCGGTTTCGTTATCTCTATTTTACAAAGATTCAAGGAACTAAATAGAAGAAATGCCCAGGAATGACAGCTGTTAAAAATATTGCTATCGTAGGGTCAGGGAATATCGCACATTTTTTAGCTGAACTTTTTTATTCGAAGCAATTTAATATTCTCCAAATTATTAGCCGGAATGAAGTAAGTGGCAGGTCATTGGCTTCAAAAGTAAAAGCAATTTATAGTCCTTTATTAGAATTGAACCCTGAAGTCCATTTGATTTTGCTATGTGTGCCTGATGAACAAATTGAATCTTGCACCCTTCACCTGCCAAATACGGAGGCGATTGTATGCCATTGTGCAGGTAGTATTGCTATGCAAGTTTTAAATAAATTCAAGCACTATGGTGTTCTGTATCCCTTACAAACAATTACAAAAGACACGGATGTCAATACTGATAATGTCCCTTTTTTATTGGAGGCCAGTTCACCTATTTGCATGGAATATTTAACTCAAGTGGTAAATTTTGTTGGCGTTAAACATAAGGAGGTGAATAGTGAGGAACGCTTACACTATCACTTGGCGGCAGTCTTTGCCAATAATTTCACCAATGCGATGCTAATGGCCACACAGGAAATTGCTAGAAAAAATGAACTTGATTTTTCGCTTTTGGAACCTTTAATTAGGCATACATTTGAAAAATTAAGGGATACTACACCATTCGAGGCACAAACAGGTCCGGCGAAACGGAATGATGCAATCACAATCAAAAAACACCTTGATTTATTAAAAGCAGATCCTGATTTGGCTGGTATCTATCTTCAAATCAGCGACTATATAACAAATAGTTTCAAGAATTAACAAAGCTAACTTTTTTCCATTCTTTTAAAGCATAAACAGAAAAAACAGCAAGCGCAAGCATTAATGCAGCGTAAAGATATATATGCTGAAGACTGTATAAAACAGTAAAGGCACAATTAAGGACTATCCAATAATACCAGCAACTAGTTTCCTTCCTAATTTCTAAAAATGTAGTTAAAATACAACCGAGCGCTAATAAAAGGTCTATCTTCTGAAGTCTCTCAGGAAAATATCCTCCAAAAAGGCTGTTTAAAATTAGAAAACCTATAATTACTGAGCCAATTAAAAGAAGATGTTGCTGAAGGGTAATGTAAAAGCTTGCTTGTCTATTTTTATTAAAAAACTGCCACTGCATGAAACCAAAAATCCCCTGGAAGGCATAAATAATATTTAAGGCAGCACTTCCGTTAAAATTTATTTTATAAAATAAGTAAAAACTTAATATTGAAGCTATTGTGCCAAATATCCAAGCGATGGATTTTTGCTTTATAGCATAAAACAAGTATAATAAATTAAAACAAACGGACAGTATTTCAATAGCTATTAACACTTTGGGCAAATATCATTTGAATATTAGAATATTTTTAGGTTTATTTTTGTGTCCGATTGAAAAAAGCCACCTTTTTTATACTCTTTTTTTTATGCCTCGGATTAAATGCGCAGGTTAGGCATTTATTCGATACAATAAAATATGATTTGACTCAAAAAAAGAGGTTTTTCATTAGTCTTGATGGGAAGAATAATATTGTAAGCGATATTAAAATTAAAACGTTCGGAATTCAAGGGGGGTATATTTATAATAACAGAACCAGTTTTTATGTGGGGTTTTATAATACCCATGGGCAAAATAGTCGGATATTTGACAATCCAACAGCACTGCCTGGTAAAACCGACAGCAATACCGTTTATTCCAGCTTTGGCATGGGTTTTATAAATTTTGGATGCGAATATATTTTTCATAATTCGAAACGATGGAAATTATCTGTTCCTGTTGCACTTGGTATAGGCGCTGGGCGACATACAAAAGTCTCGCAGGGAAGCATCTTAGAAATTAAACGTCCGGGAATAGTGCCTTTGGAAATAGGCATTAAAGCAAACTTTAAATTAACCTGGTGGTTGTGGATTGGGGGTGGATTGGGGACACGTGTTTCCCTAAATTCAAATCATCAATTTAATGGACCGTATTACAGTTTCAGTCTTCAATTCCAAACGGAAGCCATGATAAAAAAAGTAACAGAGGTGATAAAAAAACACCAATAGATGCGATATTTTTTTAATGATCGTCTTTAGGGAGTTCTTTTGAACTTTCTTCTTTTTTATCAGAAGGCGGCACTGGTTTTTCCTTTATGACACCTTTTTCATATAATAATGATTCAATAAAGAATTCCAATTGATGCTCATCTAGTTTCTTACCTATAATCTTTGCATTTTTATCTAATACAAATAAGGTTGGGTTAGCTACAATATTATAATCATATTTATTAATAGGCCAAGGGTAATACCTGTCAGTTTTGCAAACGTTGATCCATTCCTTTAACTCCGGCCTTTTACGCATCATTTCGCGCCATTCTTCATATTTGTTTTCAGTAGAAACAGCATATACCGTTACACCATTCAATTTGTGTTTCTGGAATACAGCATTTACAATAGGGATCACTTCCTTACAATGTCCGCAGGTAGGATCATAAAAGAAAAGTATGGTTAAATTGGAGCCTAAATTCTCATACAATCTGTGCATATTACCTGCAGTATCTGCCATCTGGAGGTCAGGTGCAGTCCTACCGCACATAGTAGGTACGGCCTTTTTGCTTTCCTCGCACATTTTGCGCAATTCAGCGGTATCATTATACCACCAAGCTTTACCGGTACAATAGAAACTGTTAATCATGTTAATAGTCACATTATCTTGGCACATTATTTTCCTATCCTGAAACTTATTAGTAAGATATTGTATAAAATATTTTTGGGTCTCTGTATAGGGTCTTGTTTTGCTTATAATATAATTAACGGCACTGGTTAGACTATCCGGGTCTTGCATGGTAACTTGGTCAATGAATACATTTAATTTGGATACCAATAAGCCCTGCGGAGCCCTTATTAAGCCATCTTCAGCGAAATCAACATTGTCCCAATAATGTTTCCTATAATAATTATATTCATACATACTATCAGGTGGACCTTCATTTTTTGGAACGGTAATCTGTTTAAATGCAGTAAATAATTTGGTTAAATAATAATTGGGGTATTGCAGCGCATAACCATCCCTGAACCTGAAATCACGGGCTTCGAGGCTATCCAAATCCTTTTTTACTGACATGATAGTGTTTTGGTCACCGGCAAGCCTTGCATCTTTCAGCAATTTTTCAAGGCTATAGCGTTCTTCGCCATATTTCCTCCTTACACTTTGATAATAAACAAAGGATTCATTTTCCAATGACCCTGTAATTTTTATTTTTGATTCATCAAGGGAAGTATCGGCTTCAAAAGTAAAGTCCTGGTCATCTGTAATTGGTAATTCATAGTACCCGGTAGCACTTGGGAATACTATCATGTATAAGCCCCTCTGCAATTTAGGATTACCTCTGAAAGTACCTGTACCTGTGGCATCTAAAAAACAAGTGTCCCTATAATATTGTTTATCTCCAAAATTGTCCGCCAAATAGATGGGAACGTTCTTAAAGCCCTTTAACTTTACTTTAATTGCATAACTGCCGGGCGCCCTGCCAACCTGGTTAGGGTCAATTTTTGCTGGTTTTACAGGAATAGCAGCGTTAGCTGTTGTTGGTTTTTTGGGTGCAGGGTTAGTATTAGCAGTGGTTTTAACAACAGCCGGTTTTTTAACGGCCTGGGCATTTATTTCAATCAAACTATTGAAAAGAAAGGCTGAAATCAGGGCAATTGTGAAAATAAATGGTTTCTTCATGGTTTATTATGCAAAAATATAATTCTTTTGTGAATACTATAGACAACAATTTTGCCAAAATAGTTTACTGACAGAAAAATGACAAAGGAAAATTTTTTCGAAAATGTGTTTGAAGTGGTCAAATTGATTCCCTTTGGTCGGGTAACAAGCTATGGTGCTATAGCCTCATACCTTGGTATCAGGTCTTCTGCACGTATGGTTGGTTGGGCCATGAACCAAAGCCACTTCCTCGAAAATAAAATTCCTGCACACAGAGTGGTTAACAGGAATGGCTTACTGACAGGGAAGGCCCATTTTGGAGGCGAAAAAATGAAAGAATTGCTTGAGAATGAAGGTATAATTGTTAAAAACGATCAGATTGTAAAATTTGAAACATACTTTTGGGACCCCGCAAAAGAATTAATTTTATAATTTGCGAATATTTAAAATAATAGTATAATTGCATTAACAATTAATTATTCAACCCATGAAAATTTTAAAGAGAATAGGCCTTATATTACTTGCAATTATAGTAATAGCCTGCATTTACGCTGCATTTCTACCTTCTACTTATACCGTTGAAAGAAGTGTAGTTGTCAATTCGGAAGAAGCCTCAATTTGGTCTGGAATTAATAAACTTAATAGTTTTAAACTTTGGAACCCTTGGCTTAAACGAGATACTAGCACCAAAACTGAAGTGAAAGGTGTTGATGGTGAGGTAGGAGCAGTTTTTAGCTGGACTTCAAATAATAAGGATGTTGGATCAGGCG
>JBBQIF010000025.1:0-13628 GCA_038324665.1 Bacteroidia bacterium | reverse complement strand
GATCACCGATCGCAGGCGAAGCAAGCCAATGCTCTGAAACATTTCTGGTATCAAAAACCCTTTCGCCCCAGCGGTTATATATTTGAAGGTGATAATCTTTTACTAAATAATACTGACCCGGGTGCAAACCGAAACCATCGTTGATATTATTGCCGTTAGGGCTGAAAGCATTTGGAAAATAAAATTGTATTCTATCGAAGATTGGGATGATTTTTTCAATGCTGTCGTAGCAGGAATTGCTGCTACTCACCCTCAGCTTCACTTTGAATGAGCCGGTATCTTTAAAAGTATAGTTAGGGTTTTGTAGCTGCGATTTACCACTTCCAGCAAAATGCCATAACCAAGCAGAAGCATTAGTTGAAAGATCAGTAAAATTAAAAGGGGTACCAATTTCATTGTCTTTCAAACGCACATAACTAAAATCTGCATTAGGTTTTGGCAAAATATTGATATTTGATGAATCGCTACCTATGCATGGTTTTGTAGTTGTACTTACTTTTATTTTATAAGTACCAATAGCAGGCAATACAATTTTCAATATGCTATCCATATTCGATATGGAACTATTGTTGATAGTCCATTGCCAGGTACCCTGAGCTTGTCGAAGGGTGCCAACTTTCCCCATTGTAGTGTCGCCCAAACAAAACCCACTCAACGATAATTTCACCACCGGCCTCAATGCCAGATTAATCCTTGCAGTATCCGGTTTTGTGCTGCATCCATCTGTAATAATCGCCATAAAGGTATTTTGTTTTGCATCCGGACTTACTGTTTTAGTTCCTGTGCTGCTGCCGATAAAGACATTGTCTTTGTACCAATCCACTTTATAATTGCCTTTGCCACCTTTTGCGTTTATATCAAGTAAAGTATTGTTGGTTGGGCAGCTATCAGAGGTGGTTAATTTGAAAGAGAGAGGCAAGCGGAAATAAGCAGAGAGCAAGGTAGTGTCAGGTACAGAACAACCGTCGCTTGCTATCACCATGCGCTTTATTAAACCACTTTGTGAAGGGCTGCTATAATTTATAGTTAAACTATCTTTATTGCCTTGT
Organism: Bacteroidia bacterium; assembly: GCA_038324665.1. GTDB lineage: Bacteria > Bacteroidota > Bacteroidia > NS11-12g > UBA955 > JABMMZ01. Next base: position 12,579 of record JBBQIF010000025.1, on the reverse strand, counting down.
AATACATCTTTTTCATCCAGCCATTTAAAGGTATAGGCACCGGTGCCTCCTGTTGTATTGGCCCTGAATGTTACATTGTCTTTAAAGCAGACACTGTCTTTATCTGCAACAACACTAATTTGTATGGCTGGTGTAACTGTTATGTTAACACGGGCTGTATCTGGTGTTTTGGAGCATTGGTCACTAACTATTAAATTTAGTGAGGTTGTGCCACCGCTTTTTGTAAAATAGGCAGCAGTATTCAATTCAACGGAATCTATCACTGATATATTGAAGCCATTCATCTGCCATTTGTATAAATAGTTCTTGCCTTCACCGCCCAATGCTTTTGCTTTAAAACGCAAGCTGCTGCCATAACACAAGGTCGTATCTTTAATACTATTTTGATTGAAATAGATGGCTGCCTTCAAAGCTGGGTTCACAGAAATAGTAAACATGGTTGACGATGTATTGGGCATACAATTATCAGTGAGGCTCAATTTTACTTGTAAGCTTGAATCTGCTTTGTAGGCAAAAGCATCTGAGGTGGAAAGCACCTGACCTGTTAATGTATTCGTCCATTTGAACTGATAAGCGTTACTATCACCTCCCTTTCCTTTTGCTTTCCAGGTATGTTGGCTGCCCTTGCAGAATGTAGTATCTTTGGTATTGAGAGATACGCTTAAAGTATCTTTGGCGTTGATTTTTAAATCGGCAGTATCGCTAAATTCTGAACAATTGTCTTTTAATATTATCCGCAGCTTTTTATTCTTAGGCAAGTTTAAAGGTGGGGTATAATTAAGCGTATCTGCTAGTTTATTCTTCCCTGTTTTATTTGGCAACCAAAAGCCGGCACCATTGGTTTCATACCATTGCCAGTTATAGCCGGGCGCATAGCCATTGCTGAAATGGGCTATAATAGCAGAAACCTTTCCCGGGCAAAGTGCAGTATCCTTGCCTGCAAATAATACCTTGGGTTTTTGCTTGCTTACATAAAGCGTAATGACAGCGAAGGCAGTTTTTGCGGTGCATCCATCGTCAAGGTATAGCAACAGCTTTTGGGAATCTTTTTCCATGGCAGGCATTGTATATAGCAAGGTATCATTCAGCTTTTTGCTTCCAGTTTTTAGTGCGGTATAGGCACCGTTAATATCTACACTGAACCATTGCCAATTGTAATTAAGGCTATCGCCACCGGTAAAGTCCGCAATTACAGGCACGGTTGAGCCAATGCAAACGGTTTTAGCGGCAGATAGTTTTATGCTAAGTGCGTTTCGCACATGGATGGTTTTATACGCTGTATCGGCAGCACCACAACCCGAACTATCCGCTATAATGATTTTATATTTAGTTGTTTTGTCTGGCCATACATTTGTTACATTGTTGCTACTGTCCGCCATCCTGTACTTAGGACTCCAAGCCCATTTAGTACCGCCAAAAGTTTTAAGGGTAACGGTATCCCCCTTGCAAATTGTTACATCCGGCCCGGGATCGGCCTTGTCTCTGGAGTATATCAAAAGGCGCAGTGTATCAACCTTATAATAACTCTGCACAGCAGGTTTTGTGCTTAAAATACGGATACGGTAAAGTTGTGAACTGGCCACCTTAAAATCGGGGAGTTTACCGGTAATAACACCTGCCACATTGCTTTTAATTCTGCCGAGTTCGTAGTATGTACTATCGAAATTGCCATACGCATCGCTCAGTTGGGCAATAAAAACATTGCTTGTATCATAACTACCGACTTTGGTGTATGGTATTTTAAAACTATCACCTGCGCAGTAGGGGCCGGCGTTTACATTGCCGCGGATGATGGCGTTATCGGAGATTTTGGTGATGAATACATCATCAAATAATAACCCATTTGAAGTTGTACTATGAGATCCCAACTTAACGGTGCCTTTATAAATACCACCACAGAATACCGCTTTTTCTGCAATTGCATCGATTTGTAACAAATAACCGTACCCTACATTCCCATTGACTGCCCAAAGAACATTACCACTTATATCTGATTTGAAAATAAGCATATCTGGGGTATAAGGACTACCAGATAGTGTGGTTTCACCCATTGTTACTTTTGAAGTCAAAACACCACCAAAATAAACATAATTGTCGCTCACTTTTGCGGTATATACCGTTCCACTTGGTTCAGCTTTATTCGCTAAAATGGGACGGTAAAACCAACGTTGGCTTAAAGAAGCGGTAACAGAAGCGGTAAACAGTTCGGTTTCATGAAATCCCCAATTATTTGAATTGATATACTGGGGAATAATCTTATTGTTTCCCCAAGGTAAGGTATCCATAAATTGACCTCCAATGTATAAGAACATTCCGTCTGTGACGATGCAATTGACTTCTACTTGATTTTTATTATGAAATTCCAATCGTTTAATGTAGTTACCAAAGGTATCTGTTTGTATAATTAACCCGGCCCCTTTTGGAAACGTATCCGTCCCAATTTTATAACCAAAACCAGGACCACCTTGGTAAGATTTAACAGGATTATAAGCAGAAAGAAATATAGTGTTATTTAAATTGAGGATACCTGTAATCATTAGATTGATATTATTACCAAAATAATTGGACCATTTAACAGCGCCATTGGCCATATCAATTTCACCGTATAAAAATGAATGATACTTTGTTAATTGATAGGTCTTGCTTCCTAATTTCACAATACCTGTATCTCTTTGATCACAGATAAAGTATAAATGACCTGATGAATAATTCAGGTTAATTGGAATTGTCTCCGCTCCACCCGTTTGTGTAAGCCATAATAAATTGAAATCTTTATCGAATTTGGCAAACATCATGGATCCATTTTTCTTACCGTCCAAGGTATCATTCAAAACCCACATATTAATACCAGAATAAATAGGGTTGACAGCTCCTGTCAAATAATAGTTACCTGAAATATCCTTTTGTAAAAAAAAATAACTTGGGGAATATGCACCTGACCCTCCATTATGGAAGTTACCTAAATTTTTAGTTTTTTTTGCTTTTCCATTGCTATCGAGTCTAACTAAATATACGGCATCTGCCTTAATAGTAGGTGTAAGGTAGGAAATGGTGTCAAATATTATGGTATCTAAAAAATTGTTGAATGGATGATGGTGACGCAGTATTAATGAGGTACAACCTCCGTCGTCCTCAGCTATAGTGCCCAAAATAATTTCTATAGATTTTGAACCATACCCTTTGAGCCATTCAAAATTTTGGCATTGCAAAGTATTTTCAAAACTAAAAATAATGAACAAAAGATATATTGTATTTTTTGGGCTTAACATCTAAAATGGCTCTATACAAATTTACTAAATATTTTCAATAATTGTTAGTAGAATTCATTTTTTTAATGGAATTAAACATCATTCGCGGCTTGTGTGCAATCCTTTACTTTCTGGATTGCAATGGTTTCAATAATTTCAGGTTGTTTTACTCTACTCAAGTAGGTTTCCGGATCTACGGAAACCCACTTTTAGAGTTTAGTGCTTATACAAAGCATTATTAAGTAATATAAATGTCAACAATATTTTAATTTACTAATCATAAATTCGATATAATTTTTGATAATATGTAAAACTATAAGAAATCACCAACTTATGGCAAGTAAATCGCTACCCAAAGGACAACCTCCCCCTCCAGCTCCAGTAGTATAAGTATTCGAGAAAGTGACTCCCGAAAAACATGGGCAAGCACCGCAGGTCGTACAGCTTCCTGTCGAATTCAAACTCAACGTATAGCTACATGCTGCTTGCGTAAATACAATTGTGGTAGGTGGTAAACCTGTGAAACAACGTAATAACTGAGTGCCTGGGGCTACGTTTACTGAATAAATTACTTACATTGAGAGTAGCATCATAAAAAGTCATGTTAAAAGTACAACTCGTACTGTTGGATGTACTAATATCATACTGCGCTTTAGCCTGAAAGCTAAAAATTGTTAAAATAATAGCGAGAAAACTGATTTTTAAAATTGATTTGTTCATGTTTTTGTTGGTTTATTTTTTTAGAGGACCATTGTACCGGATCCTTTTGCGGTTTGGCGTGTAATACATAGCAAAGTAGAGATATGGCCATCCAATTGTTTAAGATTAGTCCATTTTATAGCGTAATATAAGGTTTGGGCTCAAAGTTTTACTCAACAGTAGCCAAACAAACTGCAATGAAAATAGTTAAAGAATGGTAAAATGTTAAACTTTGTACTCAATGCGAACCACCATATTTTACCCAACCAATTACTTTAATTTTTCATCAGTAATTTTTTTTAAGAACGATTCGCTGTACACCACAAACGTAAGATACTTTTTTTGAAAAAAAAAAAATGAAAACATAAAGCTTTGTATATCAAATCAATAAAATTTTAAAGGTCACATTTAAAAGAGTTAAATTGCAGATTTGATAGTTTGCTGGATTAGAATCCTGCCCAAAACGCAAACTAAGCACACAAAATCAGGAAATTTAAGATTTTAAGATTTACTGAGACTTTTCATGCAAAGTAATCAAAAGTTATGCGTTTCATCAGCCATAAAATGAACGGCCTAGGTTTTTATAAAATCAAAAAACAAAAATCGTCAATCCAAAATTCTATATAAGTCCTCTTGCCTTAATCTCCAAATACTTATTAACGCTGTTCAAAGTCAGATCTTCGGGTTTGGTGAGGATGGTTTGTATGCCGATATTGTTGAGTTCTTGGGCAATAATTTTCTTTTCATTAATGGTCTGTGCTGCCAAAATATTGCTGTAAATGCCCTTAAGATCCTTAACAGGTGCATTGCTTATTTTCTGAAGTTCGCTGTTCTCGAAAAATACAACGATGAGCAAATGTTGTTTGTTGAGATTGCGCAATACCGGCAAGGCTCTTTGTAAGCCATACATACTTTCAAAATTGGTATATAAAAAAAGTAAACTTCGGGTCTTAATTAAATTTTTTACGCCGTAATAAAGCAACTCGTAATTGGCTTCAAAATCCCTTTCTTTCTGGTTGTACAAGCTGTTCAGGATATGCTGCAATTGCCCATGTTTGTTATCCGCTTTTATAGCAGCCCCAATTTTATCTGAGAAGGTAATTAATCCCGCCTTGTCCCTTTTTTTGAGGGCTACATTGCTAATTACCAGTCCGGCATTGATGGCATAATCCATGAGGCTAAGACCATTAAAGGGCATCAGCATAATTCTGCTTTTGTCTATTAGGCTATATATTGGTTGTGCCCTTTCATCCTCATGCTGGTTAATCATCAGCGATTGATGTCTGCCGGAAGCTTTCCAGTTAATCTGCCGCACATCATCCCCCCGCACATAGTTCTTTATCTGCTCAAACTCGTAACTCAACCCTATGCGCCTCATTTTTTTGATGCCGTGTATCCTGGCAATTTTAGAAATGGTATAGAGCTCAAATTTTTTCATTTGCATGATGCTGGGATAAACTGGCACCATCTGAGGCACTTCTACTTTTATTCTACGACGCACTAAGCCAATATCGCTTTTTACAAAAATATTGATACAACCAAAATGGTATTCTCCACGGCTCAAAGGTTTTAAAAAATAATGCGCTAACTCATTGCCATAAGGTTTTAAGTTACGCCGCATTTTGAAGTCGCGTATCTGGAACTGCTCGGGTAATTCATCCACTATCTCCAAGTGCCAGTTTCTATTGCCGAGGTTGCGTAAACTTATTTCCACCTTGTTGTCGTCGGATAATGAGAACAAGGGTTGTGTAATGCGGTTGGCTTGGATGAGTATTTTTTGCATGAATAACCATAAGCCATCCAGCAACACAAAAGCACCGAAAATAATGCCGATATATACGGCGGGATTAAAAAGGGCAGGTATGAAAAAAGCAACACAGAAAAGCACTATCAGCAAGGTGATGATATAAAAAAAACGGGTGCTTAAAAAGAGTTGCTTTAGCATTAATTAATTTGTTTTTTTTGGGGTGATGGGGTGCTATAATTGTTTGTCATTCTATTTGCCAAAGCGCAAATAGATCGCCAAACAATGGTCCATATTTGTTTCATAACCCCCGGCTGTCGCTCGGGGTTATGCATGTTCAACCCCTTCAGGGTTGTAAGAAATGTGAAATTGGGATTGTTGTTACGTGGCTCAATAGTATTTGGTTTTATTTGATTTTGCGTTCCAGATAATTGGGTTTCGTAATTGTTTGTCATTCTATTTGCCAAAGCGCAAATAGATCGCCAAACAATGGTGTATATTTGTTTCTTAGCCGGGGGTTGCAACCCCCGGTTACTAACGTTTGACCCCTTCAGGGTCACTGTTAAATTAAAAACTATTAAAGTCAAGTACTTATTAATAGAACATTGCCCCCAATTAACCACATGAAAGCAGCTATGAACTGAACTGCAAATAGATCGCCAAACAATGTTCCATATTTGTTTCAAGGCTGAGGGTTGCAACCCCCGGTTACTAACGTTCGACCCCTTCAGGGTCATAATTAAACTAAACACCAATAAGTTCAGACGTTTATAAGTTGTATAATTTCGCATATTAACCAATAACTAAATACTAATCACTAAATACTAAACACTAAATACTAAATACTAATCACTATCACCTAGGTACTTCAATTTTCTGAAATATTTCCTTTAGTACATCTTTAATTTCGAAACCTTCCATTTCCTTGTCGGCGGCTAATATGATACGGTGGTTCAGCACAGGGTAGGCGACATACTGTATATCATCAGGTGTTACAAAATCACGTCCTTGCATAGCCGCCATTGCTTTTGCCGTTTTAACAATGGCCAGTGATGCGCGTGGAGATGCACCTAGGAACAGGTCGCGGGTATTGCGGGTATGGTCAATGATTTTAGCCACATATTCCAGTAGCTCTTGTTTGATATATACTTTCTGCACCATCAGCCTGCAACTTTCTATTTCGGCAGCACTGATAACTGCATTTACTTCTTTCACCACATTTTGTTGAAAATCCCCTTCAAATCGCTGCAAAATTTGGATTTCTTCGGCCAAACTAGGGTAATTGATTTTAATGCGGAACAGGAACCTGTCTTGCTGGGCTTCCGGTAATTTATAAGTACCCTCTTGTTCTATGGGATTTTGTGTTGCCATTACCATGAAGGGTTCTTGCATTTTATAAGTTTGCCCATCTACTGTTACCTGTAATTCCTCCATCACCTCGAATAGGGCGGCCTGTGTTTTCGCGGGAGAACGGTTAATCTCATCTATCAATACAATATTAGAAAAGATCGGTCCTTTTTTGAATTCAAAGTCGCTATTTTTCATGTTGAATACACTGGTGCCGGTAACGTCTGCGGGCATCATATCGGGGGTGAACTGGATGCGCTTAAAATCGAGATTGATGGTTTTTGCCAGCAAATTAATGGTGAGTGTTTTGGCAATTCCAGGCACACCTTCAATCAACACATGTCCCCTGGAAAGCAGACCTGCGATTAAAAGGTTGATCATCTCGTCTTGCCCAACAATTACCTTGTGTATTTCGGCGCGTACTTTCTCTACAATTAACCTCAAGGGCTCTAAATCAAGTGTTGGCCTTTCAGTGGAAGCTGGCATTTCTTCGGGTTGCAATGCTGCGTTGTTGATGTCAATGTTATCTGTCATAAAAATTATTTTTTAGCGTTGTAAAAGTGGTAGAATGTTTCAATACAAGTATTCAATTTTATCAAGTCTTTTCCTTCAATTTGTTTTCTTTGTTTAATCACTCTTTCAAAATGGTCAAATATAATGGAAGTATCGTGTAAAGGTACTTTGGCTTTGGTAGAAATTTGAAGCAATACCGCTTCATTGATCTCGATGGTAGAAATCCCAAGCCGGTTGCGGATGAATATAGTAAATAAATTCATCTTGATTTCGGCCATTTTCTTATGGTCGCTGAAATTGAAATACAAACTGCTGATGGTTTCTATAAAGTTGAGGCTGGTATTCCTTTTTTGTTCCAGAACAGGTATGATTCTTTGCTCTCTTTTAGCTTTAAAAAGAAAGAATAAAATAACCGCAGTGATGAGAAGATACCAAGCCCATTTCAAGGCTTTCTGTTTTAAGATATAACTGAGAGGCGTATCCGATTTGCGAATCGTTTTTTCGCCATCCTCCTTAAATTCCCTTGCTGCAATATCATAAATTACATTTTTGGTTTCTATCTCAGAAAATACATGGCCGGCGTGTGAGAATCCTGTGTCCTTACTCAGAAAATAATTGGTGAACATCAATGGATTGGTATGCAGGAAAATATAACCATTGCCCAATTTGAATTTTGCGAAATTTACTTTGTTGCCGAAAGTACTCAAACGCAGATAACGGGAATAATCTGAGCCGTAATAATAATCCAATTGCCCTTCTTCCGAAATATAATTCCAGTTCACCGGTTCTTTCATGTCCTTTTCAAAGTAGCGGTAATTAAATGGATAATGATCGTATTTGGAGGAAGAATTGTTGAAATGAACATTGACATGATTGTCTCTTATTGATTGAATCTTAAAAGGCTTGCCAAATTCCTGTAAGGCCGTTAAAAGGGTATCAGGGAATTGTTCTGCTATCAACATGACCTGCTTGCCCCTGGCAGCAAATTCTAGCAGTGCGTTTATTTCTTCTTTGTTGTAAAAACAGTATTCACCAATGAAAATGTAAGTCACGGAATCTTTCGTTTCCACATCCCTTAATGTCGTGCTTAATTTACTTGTAACTATATCAAAAGAGTGGTCTGTTCTTTGTTTGATTAGTTTTTTAAGCAAGCCAAAATCATAAGGTTGCTGCTCACCATCGGTAAATGTTTTATACCAGTTGTATTTTTTGACTTTGGTTTTTGAGTCACTAAAAAATGTATAGTAAAAGATGACAGATAAAGCGAGCACTGCAACAAGATAAACAAGGATATTATTATTCTTCTTCATTTTTCCTTGCCGAGTTTGAGGTTAAAGGTGTCGAAATAGGGGAGTAGCGATTCAAAGCGGGTCTTATCGATTAGCATTTCGCCATACCAGATGCCATCGAAATTAAATGTAAGTAAGCGGAATGGTTCATACACTTGTTTGCCAGATAATTGCAGCAGGTATTCATAATTTGTTTTTTCTTTTTTGTAGAAAATTAGGTTTTTTTGAATGAGTTGTTGTAATACCTCCAAGTATTTTAGTCTATAGGCTGTTTGGTAATCGCCATCTTTCAATGCAATACCCAAGGGCGTAGAGAGCTCGGCATTTCGCAAAGATTCTTCATCCATATCATTGAAATTGACGAGTATATTGTTTTTTATTTTTGTATTGAAACGGCTATTCCGCAGCAGGAGATATAGTCCAATTCCAAGAATAATTAATGCTACCGCGATGAAAATAAATCTAAATCGAGAAAGGTCATTAAAGCGGTTATTATTATCTAGGTCTGCTTGAGATGCGGTATCACTTTCGTTTTTTTTCTTTTTGTGTTGAATGGAATCTTCTTCAAAATTCAATCCTTTCCGTTCTTGTTCCCAATAGTTTTTATCAAATTTAGGGTCTAGGTTCTTGTTGTTGTAATTACTTTGATCGGTGTCCCTGAAATTATAACTCTCTTGAAAATTATCAGAGTCTTCGTAATCATCAGAATAGCTGCTATCGGGCAACACTGCGGCAGGTGCATCTTGGCAAATCACTGTGTTGCATATTAAGGCAAAGCATAGAAGGGGCCATATTGCTTTATTCCGTTTCAATGCCATACGCTTTATTGATGTTCCCTATGTCTTCTATCCCTTTTGTCAACCCTTCGGCAGTACTTATTTCCCTTGTTACGTGGGTGAGAAAATACATCTCTATTATATAAAATACGAGACTGAAAGATACCACCATCATAAATAAAAACAGCATCAAAGACTGAAGCAAAATGGTATAAGTAGTATCACTCATTTCTATGTTCATTTCCATTAGCATAATTAAGAAATAGCTAACCGGTGAAAGTATAAATACAAAGCCGAAGAATGTAATAAGCATAAGCATACATAGCACGCCAAACATTCTGCGATAACCAGAGAAGAAACCACGGAATATTGAAGTGCCACCCTCCGGCGACAGGTTGTGGAAATTGTATTTTAAGAGTACTGAAAGCAATAAAGGTGAAAGCAGTATAAATGCCAATACCGCCAATCCGTGATTTGAAAATAACAGTAGGTTAATACCAAGCGCAAAGAAAAGAGATGACAAAAAGGTCTCATAATTTTTCCGCGCAGGCACTTTGAAATATTGTTTGCAGATGAGAATCGATACGAAGCAACACATTGCTATCCAAACCGATGAAAAAAGGTACATCTGTACAGATTCATTGGGATTAAAAAGCAAACCAACATTGGCATACATTTCAAAAAACTTTTCTAAATTTCTACCAAAAGCGACCAACATGAAATCAGTAATTTCCATCCCTAGCAATTCAAATTTACCAATAGAGTTTTTAAAATAGAAAACTGCGAGTATCCCTAAATAAAGCAAGCTCACAATTAAAGTATAGCGCAGTATTTTAGATAGACTACCTCCCATAATCTGTATGGTTTTAAAGAAAATTTGTGCATTAGAATAGATTGTATCCTGCCTGAAGTCCAAATCTGTATCTGGTTTTAGGTCTGGTAATCTGTCTAGGGTGTCGGCGGTATTCCTAAATTTAAGCCAAGGGTATATGACGAAATAATACACCATGAAGGCGAGAGAAAAGAAAATAATACTGCCTCTGTAAATATTGGGTAGTTCTGTAAAACGTGTTAAAAAGGATTCAATAAAAGCGGCGAAAAGTATAAAAGGCACGGTGGATAAAAATAGGAGGGCCCCTTTTCTTCCATAAACGCTAAAAGCCTTATACCTTGTGAGTGTCCCAGGGTAAATTAAGCCCCTTCCCAGCAACATGCCAGCAGTAGTTTCTATTACTAGGGTTAGCATTTCTACAGTGCCATGCAACCATACGGTATAGTTAAATTCGCTTGCCAGTCCTCGTGAATAAAAAAAATACATGAATACCCCAAGCATGATACCGTTCCTTACCATTAAAACCGTTGCGCCATAAGATGCAAAGATGCCGGCTAAAAATACCAAAAGAGAAACTTGTAGGTTATTCATTGCAATTCCGAAAAACATGACAAATGGGCTTTGGTTTTTATAAATACCAAAGGGGTCATCATTTTTAATATTCTCGAGCGTTCTTTCTACATACCCGTCCGAAAGGATAGACCGTGCAAACTGCTCATCCTTGGCAGATGAAAAGGCGCCTATTAGTGTAGAAAAAAGCAACAATAAAATGGAAACAAGTATTACCTTTCTGTTTTGCCAGGCAATGGAGGGAATTTCTTCCTTAAAAAAATAAACGACAGATTGCCGGAAGTTTTTCTTGTTTTTGTAAATGTTAATATAAATTTTTTGTGCGAGTCCATTCAGATAAACGCGAACTGAACGGTTTTTATAGAAAGTACGGGCATAAGACAAATCATCGGTTGTTTCTATGAGCTGGACTCTTAATTTATCGGGGTCTTTCCTATTATTGGAAAGTTCCTTCTCAAATTCCGCCCATTTCTCCTGATTTTGCTTTACAAAATTACTTTCGCGCATCTATTGGCAATGATAGAAAAAAAAACGCGTTTTATATGCGGGTTCTTTAATTTTCTCTAAAATTTCAGGTTATAGCTAACTTTTTTGGCCGGAGGGTTATTTTTGAATGCCAAATATAAAGCGACAAGTTTTAAGATTTATTTTCCCAATAAACTTTTGTATTTTTCTAAGGAATAAAGCGCTAAAACTATAAGTGTGGCGAATAATGGAATCATTGAACCATATAAGATATAAAAGGATATAAAAGGGTATTGCTGAATAAATTCAGCAATTTCTTTGATATCTGTTGCGCTAAAGCGACTTCTTAAATGTCCTTTTATGACTTATATGGTTAAGGCTTACTTTTCAAAAAATTTTATATTGTTCCTGCAAAATAATTTGAAAAAGCCTTAAATATTAAGATTTAATTTAATCTGCGTCTGTGACATGTCTTTTCTTTAAAGGTGCTGAAGGATCATGTTATCAGCCAATTGCAATTTCATTCCAATGGTTTATTTTTTTATGACTAAAAAATTTTATAAAATTGCATGTAAATGCAACAAGTTGAAATCAACACTTCCCAAAATGTAAAAATTGAGTACCAACTCGCCTCCATCGGGCAGCGGATATTGGCATTTGTCATTGACTTAGTATTTATTATTCTAGTTTGGCTTCTGTTTGTTTTCATTTTCATTACCTTAAATCTGAATGAGCGTGATGCGATGTTCTATATTCTATGGGCTATCATCATCGCCTGGATCTGGTTTTATACCTTACTCAGTGAAATAATAGGCAATGGGCAGACATTAGGCAAACGGGCATTAGGTATTAAAGTAGTAAAACTGAATGGAGATGAATTGGAGTTTTACGATTATTTTTCAAGGTGGTCGGTACGCCTGTTTGATATTTATTTTTCCATTGGCGCCCTGGCCATGCTGTTAATAGCAAGCAATAAAAATGGGCAGCGTTTAGGCGATATTATCTCAGGGACTACAGTAATCAGAAAAAAAAATGAATACAGTTTTAGGTTGGACGATATCTTAGAGCTGAACAACAAAAATAAGGACGATTACCA
>JBBQIF010000024.1:0-13990 GCA_038324665.1 Bacteroidia bacterium | reverse complement strand
CAATAAACTGTCTAATATTGTGAGTTGGGGCAACTCCAGGAGTCGAATGCTGACGCTCCGGTCAGCACCCTGACAAGCTTTGCTTCGTCAGTGGCCTGAATCAAATGTTTAGGAAACATCTATTCTATCCATTGAATGCTGACGCTTCGGTCAGCAGCCAAAATGGAGTTTTAAATCGACATATTTTATAGGATTAATCATATTTCCTAATTTAAATACATGCGGTAATGCAGCATTTTTGATCATTACATTGTCAAATGTTGTATTGGTCAGTAAATTTAGTTCCGAACTGATTGATATAATTGTTCCTTATTTTTTTAACTATTTTATTTTTAATACGTTATGTTACGCTTTGTTTTTACTTTTATTTATGTGTTTTTTGTTCTGCTTCTGCAATCTCAATCAAATCTTTCTCCAAGCGGAGATGTAATTTCTGACTCTGAATTAAAACAATTACCTGATGCCCGCCATGATGAGGGTGTTAAAATCTATTTAAGCACCAGCAGCTATTTTTATGATGTTGGCGAAACGGTTTTGTGCAATTTAATCATAGTGAATGCCGGCAACCTGCAACCCATAGCGTATTATTTGCCATGCCAGCTTACATTATCAAATCCAAAGGGGCAGAAATTATCTTCGGAAATCATAGAATCATCTATGGGCAGTATTAACAAATCCTTTGCAAAGTCATATTTCAAAACAGGAGGTGAATATACGCTAATTGCCGAATGCCTTTTGAACGGAAGTAAAGTATCTTGTGAAAGGAAGTTTATTTTCCAAGAGAAGATAGAGACCGGTGTTTTTATTGAAGTAAAAGCCAATAAAGAACAATACATGTCCGGGGATTCACTTAAAATGAAGATTATTGTGAGGAGCAGCCATGGCAAATTCGCAGTAAATAAGAAGGTCAAAGTGATAGGGGTATTTAATAGTGAGCCTGTGGATACAACCTCGTTTTATACCAATGCTAAAGGAGAATGTCTTTTTTCACAAAAAATAAATGAAAGCTATTCAGAAAACAACCTCATTTACCTCGTGAAGGTGTTTGTGGACGAAGTTTGGGAAAGCCATATTGAGCGCATTAATTTGAATACTGGCACAATTAATATCAGCACTTTCCTTGAAAATGGATATTACAAATTGGATAAGCAGAATTCATTGATACTATACACAACAAATGATTTTGGCGACCTTACCAAAGCAGTTTGTGTGGTATATAATTTAAAAACCAAGGACAGTTTTTTTATAGAGACTAATGCTTTTGGGTTTTGCAAAATGACCCTTTCTCAAGGTGACTCAATACAACATTATATAATTTCTTCACAAAAGAACAGGAATTATTTCTCTCACATGGAAGCGAATAAGGAAAGCCTTGCAGGAATAACAGTCGCTAGTAAAAACCAGCAATTTATTGCCTTTAAGTTGACATCTGATGTGCCTGAAAAAATGCGTTTTGTAAGCCATATCAGGGGCAAGATAATAATAGATTCTTTCCTAATGATTCCGACAGGTGGCAGTGTGATTAATGTATCGGTCAGTGCATTTATGCCTGGGGTAATGCAATCAATGATTCTTAATAACCGCAACGAAATACTGGCTCAAAAACTTAACTTCATCAACCGTTATAAACAACTAAAGGTGAGTGCAGTATTAAGTCCGGGAACCCTCACAGCTAATACACAGCGCCAAATTGATTTTAAAATTACCGATGAGAACAATCAACCAGTGGAGGGTGTTTTCAATTTGTCTATCACAGACCATAAAAATACTTTAGTAATAGAAGATAAACAATCGCATATATCTGAGAATTTATTGTTTGAGAGCGATCTGCATTATCCGGCTAAGGACATTGGAAAACTATGGAAAAGCCCTGTAGTGGATAATGACAGTTTGCTCGACCTTTTTCTGAATGGCTGCGAATTGAATGAAACTTATTTGCCGCAAATATTGCAGCAAAATAAACAAATTACAAGTTGCTATTACCAGTTCATATTGAAGGATGGCAGGAATTCACAGGGCACAGATCTTAGACCAGATATCCGAAAGATAAAAGTAAAATCAGATAAGGGGAACTATAATGCCAAAGTTAATGAAAGGGGGGAGATTTATATCCCAGTAGATTCGATTGTTTTCCCATGCAGGTTTTTTATCTATGGCAGAGGACACCACGAGGTTTTATATATAAATGAAACGCATGCTAAAATTGCGTTGAAGACCATAGAAAGTCATTACATTGGGTCGCCTTCAAAGGATTCCTTTTATATGGCAGGCGGACAACTGCCTAAACTGGGAAATCCAATATTTACTTCGCGCAATTATTCAGCCACCGCTTATTTTAGGGATGGAGTGAGGACTTATAGCAGTTGTTGTACCGTTATGAGCAATAAAAATTTGTATAAAACTGGGCAGCGGAGTTTTATGACACTTGTTGGATTGGCTTCAGGGGTTACGGTAACAAGTTCTGGGTTAAGCGGCCGTGGCAGCAGGACAGATGGCACAGCTTACTATATCGATGGTGTAAGAGTGTTGACACCTTATGATTCCCCGGAATATAAGGGAGGTGATATTGCATACTTCAAAAACATGAACTTGGGGAGCAGTGGTGGTACAACTGGATATTCTGGTTACTATCGTTATTATAGTTCTCCAACTACAGTTGCAAACAGATACAGTATTAAGAAATATAGACCAAATGGTACGCCGATGTTTAAGAATAATAATTTTCAATATGAATACTCCAATTCCGCTGGCCTGTCTAAAACAACAACCTATTATTGGGAAACAGGTATTACAACGAATTCAAAGGGCGTGTTCTCCAAAATGGTGAAATTTCCAAGAAGTGCAGTTGTTTGGCATTTGAATATTGAAGGAATAAGTAAAGGCAGCCTTTGTGCCGAGTTCGATACCATTTTAACTATTGAACAAGGCGTTTATATGAAAATTAAGGCGCCAGAAAGGTTGCTGAGCAATGATACTGCGGATATATCCGTCAGCGTTTATAATACTTCGGATGTTAGTCAGGCTATGTATTTGCTGGCCGACTTACCTTATGGAAGTAAAAGTGAATTTCTTCATTTAAAAAGAGGTGAACAAAAAGAAATTATCTTCAAGTACAATGCATTATCAACGGAGGAGATTTCTTTTGAATTGCTTGAAGTGAACAAGATGACTTCCATACAGAAATTAGAAAAGAGAATCGTGATAGAAGAAAAACTATACAGTAGTCAAAGCATTAATACGTTGTTTAATGCAAAAAAAGAACTTGTGAATATTTCTTTGCAATGTCAAAAATTGGTTGGTACGATAATCATCCACCAGTCTCAGTCGGCGGGTTTTGAGAATAAACTGTTAAATATGATCAGAGAGCCAGCAGGTTGTTTTGAGCAGGTTTCATCTACCAATTATCCCAACATTTTAGCCTATCAATATCTGAAAGAAAATTTGATAAGTGAAAGTGAGAAGGTAGAATTGTTGAATAAGAAAAAATACCTAGAGAGTGGCTATAATAAACTTGCGAATTACGAAACATCTACCGGTGGTTTTAGCTGGTATGGCGAAGGTAAGGGCAACGAAGCATTGACTGCCATGGGTTTATTACAATTCCATAAGCTAAAAAAATGTGATGTAGCAGTAAGTGATTTAATGGTAGAAAGGAGCAAAGTTTGGTTGCTGAAATCAAGGAATAGCAAGGGTATTTTCATGCAGTCTCAGGGCAGATATGGTTTTGCCAACACTAGTCAGAATGTGGCACATGCCTATATCACTTACACATTGAATGAACTGGGTGAAATGGATCTGGAAAAAAGCATCATGCAGATACAAGAGCAACTGTCAGGCGCGCCCAACTTTTACAACGAAGCTTTGCTTTTTGCAATATATTTAAAACGGAATGATACTGAAAAGGCAAAACGATTATATGAAAAGGTGCTAAAGAAATGCATTGACTTGATGGATGGAAAATCGATTAATAAGGAAACTATACAAACAATTGTCAATTCATATTACGATGCTGCTGTGAATGAGAGCTTGTGTATTATTGCCAATAGTATTTTTTCGAATAAGCAAAATGAGTACCTACCTCTTGCCAATAAAATTGGTGAATATATACTGAACAGGGACTTTAATACCCTAGGCAATATGCAAAGTAAGGCAATGGCGGTGGAAACTATTTATTTTTTTACAAGCAAGAATAACCTTTCTGGTACCACTTCAAATTTTACCACCATTAGTGTAAATGATAAAGTATTCAGGTATAATATTGATGGCACAAAGAATTTAAACATAGATATAAGTGAATACTTAAACAAAGGGAAGAATACAATCAGGATGATAGGTGATACCGGTAAAACAGTGAATGCCGAATTAATATTAACACAATTTTCCCCGGTGCCAATAGGTGTTATGGATGATAAAGATTACCAGTTTTCTGCAGATATTAAAACCGCCATTTCCTCAGTTGGAGATATGTTGAATTACGCTATAAAGATCAAAAATACTAGCAATAAGGTGTTACCTCAAACAGTGGCTGTTATTGCATTACCTGCGGGTGTCAATGTAGATCCTGCAGAACTTTTATTCCTGAAGAAGAACCGCGTGATTGATTTTTATGAAATTACTGATGGAAAACTAGTGTTATATTTTGAAGAGATTAACAGTAGGCAAGAAATTGCCTTCAACTTGCCTTTGCTTTGCGAAATAAAGGGGATTTTTGATATAAAGGGTTGCTGCATTTATAAATATTATCAGGCAGAAAATAAAAGTAGTTATTTACCTGGAAGGATTGTGATTAAATGAATATTTGGGATATTGTTTTGAAGCAATTTCAAAGGTAAATTTTGGTGAAATTTCAAGTATTTTTTATTTTATTCATTAGATTACTTTAACATGAATGGCTATAATTCTGACTTTTTTATGCTATAACAAACAGAACAAGACATGAGCAACTTTAGAGTTTTACTAAATGAACAGAGAAATCAAATGCGTTAGGTATAATCAATTGCAAGATATAATATTGCATAATGAAAGATTCGGATAAGCTATCTACTGCCATCCAAAAAAAGTCACGTTTAGTTTTTGACATATTATTTAAAAGCAAATATGCTTGTCTTTTTTGGGTATTGTCGCCCTTAGTAATGGGGTTTGCCTTGCAAATTATTGCCTCTAATTCTGGGAATTCAGATGGATGGATAAGTGGCCGCTTGGAATGGACCATTCACGATGTTTTATTCTTGTTTTTGTATTTCATCCCAGTCGCTATTTACTATAAAGTAAAAGACCTTAAGGCCTTAAAATGGTCGGGATATTATATAATGGTTTTTCCTTTTGCGTATTTATTAAGGTTATACGTTGCATCGTTAGGACAGGGCAATTTTGACTTGGAGTCGTACAATATTGTTGCGGATATAGTGCTAGATGGAAAATCAGTTTATGGTCATACACACCGATACAATTATGCCCCTGCATGGGCTTATATATTAGCCGGATGTAAGTTTGTAGCAGTGCATTTTAATAATAGTGCCAATATGTTTCATTATTTAATTGTCACAGTCTTATTTTCTGCAGAAGCCTATATTGGTTATAGGTTGTATAAAAAATACGACAACGCTTATCTTTTGTTTTTTTTTCTTTTGAACCCCATTGGTATTGCCACAACCGGTTATCATTCCCAGTTTGATATACTGGCCATTGCTGTTGCCTTTGCCGCTGTTTTACAACTTAATAAAAACAATGTATTAAAGGCAGCTTTACTGCTGGCGTGCTCCCTTCTTGTGAAACACGTGATGGTTTTTTATGCCTTTTTCCTTTTGTTCGATAAAGATCTGTCTGTAAAAAATAGGGTTATTCTTATCTTTTTACCCATCGGTATTTTTCTAGCTTCATTTATTCCTTTTATGAAAGATTTTGATGCCATCAAGCTGAATGTTTTTGAATACAAATTAGGATTCTTTGGAGGTCTTTTTCCTAAGGTCATGTACCTTTTACTACCAGAGCAAATTATAAAAAGCGGTTTGTTTATGGCCCTACCCGTTTTCAAGGATTGGATGCTGGTATGGTTAATAACAATGCTATTTATGGGATACCTCGCCAATAAGTATTGGAAGCAGTATTTATTTGAAGTATATCTGGTGGTGCTAGTTTTAACATCTGTCTCATTCAGCCAACAGTACTTGTATATTCCCGTGTTAGCTATTGCAGTATTTTACAGGTATTATGCAACATGGGTTTATACATTTCTAGCTGGTTTTTTTCTCTTTTTTGCCAGTTTTCATAACCTGGGTCCGCTCAATCTGGTAAAATTCTTTGCTATTAATATTGATTATGAAAAGTTGCTTTATTCTTATTCAATTATGCAGGTGTGGTTGTTGGTCTTGCTTTATGCCTTGTTCAGGGATTATAGAACAGGGAAACTAAATAAATCGATTGGTACATAAAACTACAGTTTTATTCATATCATGCTAAGTATTCTCAGAATAACAAACAAGTTTTACTCCCTTCGGTTGCCGAAAGCTTTAGGTACAGGCTTTAGGTAGCTGCACTATAGTTATGCTAAGTACTTAGAAACGCTTCTTGAGCGCAGCTTGTCCTGTACAATCTTGATTTGTAAGGAGTCAATACCAATCCCAGTGTTTTCCTAATTTATGGATTAGGGATATACCTTAATGGCTGCATGATTATAGGAGTGGGAAAGATAAAATAATCAATAAGAAGTCGATTAAAAATCCCTAATTTTTTCTTACCTTTGCACCACATTTTTTAATATAATTTTAATGAAACTTTATACGGGTCAAACAGACCACTTCGTAAACCGTCACAATGGCGCTGTAGCACATGAAGACATAGCCGCCATGCTAAAAGTAATTGGCATGCAATCGGTAGATGAACTTATAGATAAAACTGTTCCACAAGGGATTCGCATGCAGGGCAGCATGAATATTAAACCGGCAGTAAGCGAACAACAGTTATTACATAACCTCAAAAAGGTAGCAGCAAAAAACAAGATTTATAAGTCACATATCGGTACCGGTTATTACAATTGTTATACCCCAGGTGTTATTTTAAGGAATATAATGGAGAATCCTGGTTGGTACACCCAATATACGCCATATCAGGCAGAGATAGCACAAGGTAGGCTCGAAGCCTTATTGAATTACCAGACCATGGTGATTGATTTAACTGGATTGCCTATTGCCAACGCCAGTCTTTTAGATGAAGGTACAGCGGCGGCAGAAGCTATGGCAATGTTCAGAACGGTGCATAAGCACGACCATGCGGTTAAGTTTTTTGTAGACCAAAATAGCTATCCTCAAACAATTGATATTTTAAGGACGAGGTCAACCCCAATTGGCATTGAACTTGTTTTTGGAGATTATAAAACATTTACTTTCACTGCGGATTATTTTGGCGCATTTGTGCAATATCCTAACAACGAAGGCAGCATTGAAAACTATAAAACATTTACAAATAATGCACACGCAGTAGGCGCCATGGTTTGTGTAGCAGCCGATTTGCTTTCTTTAACCATGCTTACACCTCCAGGCGAGTGGGGTGCCGATTGTGTAATAGGCAATTCACAAAGGTTTGGCGTACCATTGGGATATGGAGGTCCTCATGCAGGGTTTTTCTCTACCAAAGATGAATTCAAGCGTCAGATTCCCGGTAGAATTATAGGTGTAAGTATCGACAGGCATGGCAATAAGGCTTTAAGAATGGCGCTGCAAACTAGGGAGCAGCATATTCGCAGACAGAATGCCACAAGTAATATTTGCACAGCGCAAGTGTTATTGTCCATCATGGCAGGTATGTTTGGCGTTTATCACGGACCAGGTGGAGTTAAAAAAATTGCCGCAAAAGTGCATGGTTTAACTAAGGCATTAGATGCTGCATTAACCTCATTGGGTTTCACCCAGTTGAATTCTAATTATTTTGACACTATTTGTATCAATTCTAATAGCATGTCTGATGCGATAAAGGAAGAGGCCGAAAGGAATCATATTAACCTGCGGTACTTTGCCAATGGCAATATCAGTATAGCCTTAGATGAAACGACAGAGGTAATAGATGTTTATAATATTGCACTTTGTTTCGCCAAAGTCGCAGGTAAGTCAATCGATTTAGATACAGTCGAAAAGTTAGCGACTTCTCAAGAGTTGTCCTGGCCTTCAGAATTTGTTCGTGAAAGTAATTTCATGACACATCCAGTATTCAATAATTACCACAGTGAACACGAAATGCTAAGGTATATCAAGCTATTGGAGAACAAGGACCTTTCCCTTTGCCATAGTATGATTTCCCTTGGAAGTTGCACCATGAAATTAAACGCAACTACCGAGATGATTCCTGTGACATGGCCTGAATTTAACCAAATACATCCTTTCGCACCTGGCAGTCAGGTAGAGGGTTATATGGAAATGATCAATGAGCTATCCGAGGATTTAAAAGTTATAACAGGTTTTGCAGGCATGAGTTTGCAACCCAATTCAGGCGCACAAGGCGAATATGCAGGCCTTATGGTAATACGTGCTTACCTCGCTGATATTGGCCAGTCGCATAGGAATGTGGCATTGATACCGGAATCAGCGCATGGCACCAATCCTGCGAGTGCGGCTATGGCTGGCATGCAGATTGTCATTGTTAAAAACTTACCTAATGGTCATATTGATTTGAATGATCTATTAGCCAAAACCATTCAATACAAAGATACCCTTGCCGTATTCATGGTAACCTATCCTTCTACTTATGGGCTATATGACAGTGAGATTAAAGAAATTACAGATATTGTACACGCGCATGGTGGCCAAGTATATATGGATGGCGCTAATATGAATGCACAGGTTGGTTTAACAAGTCCAGGGCTTATTGGTGCAGATGTTTGTCACCTGAATTTACACAAAACATTTTGTATCCCTCATGGCGGCGGCGGTCCAGGCATGGGACCTATTGGCGTTGCGGCGCATTTAGTTCCTTATCTGCCTGGTCATGCTATCATTAAAACAGGGGGCGAAAAGGCCATTTCAGCCGTTTCAGCAGCACCTTATGGCAGTGCAAGTATTTTATTGATATCTTATATTTATATCAAATTAATGGGAGCAGCCGGCCTAAAGAGAGCAACGGAAATTGCAATTTTAAATGCCAATTATATCAAATCGAGGTTAGAGAAGCATTATCCGGTATTATTCAAAGGAGAGAACGGCACTTGTGCGCACGAAATGATATTAGATACCCGTCCATTAAAACAAAGTGCGGGTATTGAAGCCGAAGACCTAGCCAAGCGCTTAATGGATTACGGTTATCATGCACCTACATTGTCCTTTCCTGTTGCAGGTACCTTGATGATAGAACCAACAGAAAGCGAATGTAAAATTGAGCTCGATCGTTTTTGTGATACCTTGATTGCTATCAGGAACGAGGTAGCAGAAATAGAAAATGGCGTTGTTGATAGAGAAGATAATGTTTTGAAAAATGCGCCTCATACAGCTATGGAAATAAGCAGTGATAGCTGGAGTCATAAGTATAGCAGAGATAAAGCAGCATTCCCATTACCTTTTGTCATTGCTAAAAAATTCTGGCCAAGTGTGGCAAGGGTTAACAACACGCATGGCGACCGGAATTTGATTTGTGCTTGTTTACCTATTGAGGCCTATATGACGGAAGCTGCTGCAACGAATTAGGGTTAACCGCTCCCTTCGACTCCGCTAAGGGTGCGGGGGAGTACCCTCCAAACAATGGTTTTAGGAATCTAACAACCGTGAAAATACCCAGACCATAGTACCCTGAGCGAAGCCGAGGCCATAGTGCCCTGAGCGAAGTCGAAGGGTACGGAAATGAGCCAAAGGGTGCGGAACGAAGTCGAAGGGTACTCATAATAGTCAAACATTTTCTGAAGATGATTTATTGCGGCATTTGGCTAATTCATGCAAAAGGTCAAATTCAGAATTGATCAAGGCTTCTTTCTTTTTCCTGGTCCATTTCTGAATCTGTTTTTCTCTGTAATATGCCTCATCTATCCTCTGAAATTCTTCAAAATAGACTAATTCAACAGGAAGGTATTTTTTAGTGTGATTAGCGCCTTCACCATCCTGATGCTGCTTTAACCGTAGTTCTAAATATTTGGTACTGCCGGTGTAATATGTGTCATTAGAGCACTTGAGAATGTACATATAGCCTTTCATAGTTTAATGCAATTAAGCAGAAAAGGAGTGAAAATGCAAATAGAAATATTTTATTGGCTATTTTAAAACTCTCTTCGGAAGCCATGGAGCGCACCCCTTCGACTTCGGATTGATGCCGCTCTCTTCGACATGCTTGGACGTACCCCTTCGACTTCGCTCATGGTGCGGGGGAGTACCCTCCAAACAATGGTTTTAGGAATCTAACAACCGTGAAAATACTCAGACCATAGTACCCTGAGCGGAGCCGAGGCCATAGTACCCTGAGCGAAGTCGAAGGGTACGGAAATGAGCCGAAGGGTACGGAAAACGCTATTGAAGCACCACTTTCCTTGTATAAACCATCTCCCTATCGTTAACCTTTACCAAGTAAATACCTTTAGGTTGTGATGAAAGATCAATTTTAGTTTCCGGGGTAAGAATATTTGAACTGAAAACCAATTCCCCAATGGTATTAATAATTTCTATAGTAGCATAAGCTCCACCTTTAAAGTCGAGCGTAAATTGACCACTCCCTGGATTCGGATATACCATTATGGCATTACCTGAAGTAATCTTATCAAGTCCTGTGGATGGCGGTGGCGGCGGAGGTGGCAGATTGGTGGTAAGTACATTGGTGTGGGTCCATGTGTGGGTGCCGTCTGCTACTAGCCAGTCTCTGGTGGCAATATGAAGACCTTCCCCAAACCAGGGATTCATGTAGTATACATTATTGGCGTTAACACCATGACCGACCAGAAAATGACCACCGCCATTATTCCATCCCCAACGGAAGATAAACGGGCGCTTACCAGTCATTTCTGCATTAATTTGAATTATCGTAAGCGGATTAGCAACGGCATTAAGGTGGATACTATCAAAATGGAGTAGTATATCCTCCATGCTTCCTTTATAGGTAAACATATAATTCCAGTAATTACAACCTTGGGTAGCGTCAACACAACAATTTTTTGTGCCAAAACTTCTCCAGGTTATCACACTCCTTGCGTATTCTGCAATGGTACATTGTTCAATGAGCGTGTCATAATAGCCAAATACACATTTGGTACAAGCGGCCCAGCACCATTGGTCATTTTCCTGTATAGTTTCTGTTACGGTAAGTATCTGTGCTTTTAAATTGCTTGAAAGAAAAAGTAAAAAGACAATCGGGATAAAAAGTAATTTTTTACTCATAATATATTTTTTTTGCATTCGTGAAACTTCGCTTTCATGGCTTAATAATTAGGTTGTACTTTTATTTGTTGTTTAATCAAAGGGAGTATTTCTGCCAGGGTAAATGTCTTCTTAACCGCCAATTCCTTAATCGCCATGATGGCCGATGTAAGGGGTATATAAGTAGCTTCATTTAATGTTTTTCCGTCGGCAGCTTTCACAAGAAAATCGCAGGTAAGTGGATAGATGCGCAAAATATACTGATTAGTGGAGGCAGGCTCAATGTCACTAATTTGCAATTCTTTTGCCAACATTGCACCGCCAAGGTCAACAACAGCTAAATCATTGCCTTGCTGGCTCACAGTAAGCAATATACAATTGTTGCCCTTTAATGCAACCGGCACACGCCATTCATTTTGCATTGATAGATAGTTTTTATCACCTGGTGTTGCATCAGTAAAGAAATCCTGATTTAAGGTAATAACCCTAAAAGGTTTTGCAACTGAGCTGACCGTAAATTCTTCGCGATTTTTAAAGCCATAGTTGTTTTCCTGCCCCGCAGGTATTTTAGCAAGCGAAAGGGTAAGGTTATCGGCTGCCACCATCATCACCTTTGAGTCATTGTCGATAGGAAGAGGGATGGAAAATCCGGCCAGTATGAAAAGGGCAAAGCCCAAGGCAACTTTATACATAATAGACTATATTTAATACAAACTTAGTGGAATTATTGGAAAAAACAAGGGAAAATAATCATGGAATAAAATAATCCTTGCACCATATTTACTGATCAGAAATGCGAGCATAAGGAATAACCTACATCGAATATAAGCACCAATTTCTACTGTCTTTAACTTTTAACATTTACTTTTGTAACTCAAATGAAGTATTTCCTTTTTTTATTCCTTGTGTTTTCCTCCTCAGCAATATTTGCCCAGCAATTAGAGGCAGATACAACCGATAATAAAGGCAGGGATTCGGACAGTCTTAAGAATATAATTTGGGTAGTAGATTCGGCTTATGGGGCTTTCAGAACTGAGAAGTTCATTAATATCAGACCATTCTTTCAGTCTTATAAATCCTATAAAGGACTTATAGATACTTCTCAAGCCGGCAAGCAGTCGGAAGTAACACAATTCCTTATGTACAATGCACGCTGGAATAATTTGAGGATTCAGCATACAAAAATGATAAAAAAACTGCATAACCTTAATGTAAAATGGGAGAATACAGTGCTTGATTCATTTTATCTCGAAAAAGGTAACGACCACGGTTATGATTTTGCCTATATTTATTGGGTGTTGAAGGTGAAGAAAAAGAAAAGCTATATACTGAGTGCCGTAGCTGTGAAGGTAACTGAGAAATGGTACATTATGGATGAGTTGAAATATGTGGGTATGGTGCGAGAGATAAAGAAACCTAAGAAAAAGCGCAGAAATATACGCATACCGGATAATATTAAAGTGACGAGGTGAGACCCAATAAGCAACGGGAAGCAATAAGCAATGAAACCCAAAAAGCAAGGGGACCCAATTGCTCATTGCAAATTGCTCATTGCAAATTGCCCATTGCCCATTGCAAATTACATATTTCTTATTTAAAATGAATTCAATTCTGTTTTTTACATAATTTTGCCTTTATTCGCAGGATATGAGTGAGAATAACGATATTCCCTTAATTAATATAAAGCAAGTGTTTTATGACAAGAATCCAAGGTTAGCCAAATGGATACCGGGATTCCTATACCGTTTTTTTGAAAAACTGATTCACCAGGATGATATGAACCGTGTGCTGACAAGGGCAAAAGGAAAGGAAGGTGTGGATTTTGCAATCGCCTGTTTTGAAGAGATAGGAGTAACCATTACATCTAAAAATATCCATTTATTGCCAAAAGAAGGCCGAGTAATACTGGCTGCTAACCACCCTTTAGGAGGACTAGATGGTATGGGTTATATCATAGAGGCTAATAAAGTGCGGCCCGATGTAAAATTCCTTGTAAACGATATACTCATGAATGTAAAACCATTGCAAAGTGTATTTATGGGCGTAAACAAACATGGGGCCAATGCCAAAAGATCACTGATTGCCGTGGAGCGTCTGTTTGCATCCGATCAGGCAGTGTTGATATTCCCAGCAGGTATGGTATCGCGAAAGCAAAGTGGTAAAATATTTGACTTAAAGTGGCACAAGGGTTTTATTACCAAGTCGGTGAAGTACCAAACAGATATTCTACCGGCCTTTATTGATGGCACTAATAGCAAGCGCTTTTACAATGTGGCCAAAATTCGCAAGATGTTGGGTATAAAACTCAATATTGAGATGCTGCTATTGCCTTCGGAAATGTTCAGGCAGAAAGGCAAAACAATTACGGTGCATTTCGGCAAGCCAATTCCAGCTTATCTGATTAAGAATATAGGAGAACACCACAGGATTGCCAATGCCATGCGCCATTTTGTGTATCTTTTGAAAGATAATCCTGAAGCAGATTTTGAAACATTTTATCACCAGTTTAAACAGAGATAGTCCAGTAGATTTAAATTACAAGAAACGAATAGTATGCAGGAAATTATTGCACCGATAGAAAGGGCATTGCTCGAACAGGAACTGAACACTAATATGTTTGTAAGGCCCACCAATAATGGTAATAATGAATTATATATTGTTAATTGCCATAA
>JBBQIF010000023.1:0-14057 GCA_038324665.1 Bacteroidia bacterium | reverse complement strand
GATAGCAGAAGGCATGAAAAACTGGGCCATCAGCAAGGGCGCAACGCATTATACCCATTGGTTTCAGCCATTGCGAGGCACTACTGCCGAAAAGCATGATGCATTTTTTGACCCAACAGGAATTGATACCGGCATTGAGACTTTTACAGGTAAATTATTAGTACAACAGGAGCCCGATGCTTCAAGTTTCCCAAGCGGTGGCATAAGGAATACATTTGAAGCCAGAGGCTATAGCGCTTGGGACCCTTCTTCTCCTGCATTTATAATGGAAAAGGCGAGTGGCAAAACCTTGTGTATTCCAACAGTTTTTGTGTCTTATACAGGAGAAGCCCTCGACTATAAAACACCCCTTATTAAATCAACTAATTTCTTAACAAGAACCAGCACTGAGATTTGTCAGTATTTTGATACCAATGTAAAAAATGCGAAGGTATCTTTAGGTATTGAGCAGGAATATTTTCTTGTTGATGCAGCCCTTTATCACCAAAGACCTGACCTCGTATTTGCAGGCAGGACATTGATAGGCAATCTGCCCGCTAAAGGTCAACAGTTAGAAGATCACTATTTCGGAAGCATCCCCGACAGGGTTTATAATTATATGACCGATTTTGAACATGAGGCTTTGAAATTGGGAATCCCTTTAAAGACTAGGCACAATGAAGTTGCGCCCGGTCAATATGAATGTGCCCCCATGTTTGAGGTAGCGGATATTGCAATAGATCATAATTCACTCCTTATGGATGTCATGCAAAATGTGGCGAACAGACACGGTTTAAAAGTGCTATGGCATGAAAAACCATTTAAGGGTGTTAATGGTTCCGGTAAACACAACAACTGGTCGGTAGTAACTGATACCGGCGTTAATTTATTATCACCAGGTCATAGTCCACAGGACAATCTACAATTTCTGACATTCTTTATTAATACCATCAAGGCGGTTCACGATCATGACGACCTGCTAAGAGCAAGTATTGCTACTGCCGCCAACGACCACAGGCTTGGTGCGAATGAAGCACCTCCGGCTATTATGTCAATATTTATAGGCACTACACTTACCGATGTGCTCAACCAGTTCGAAAGCACTGAATCTTCCAAAAAACCAAGCAAGGTGAGCAAGCAAACAATTAATGTTTACCGAATACCTGAAATATTGATGGATAATACGGATAGGAATAGAACTTCCCCATTTGCCTTTACAGGTAATAAGTTTGAATTCAGAGCGGTTGGTTCAAGCGACCATTGTGCCAATGCCATCATTGTTTTAAATACCATAGTAGCCAATCAACTTAAGCAGTTTAAAAACGAAGTGGATGCCTTGATACTTAAAAAGGTAAATAAAACGGAAGCAATTGAAAAGGTATTGAGAGGTTATGTTAAGTCAACCAAAAGGATATTGTTCGAAGGGAATGGGTATAGTGATGCATGGGTAAAAGAAGCTGCTAAAAGGGGGTTAAAAAATACTAAAACTGCGCCTTATGCATTGGATGCTTATAACACCAAGAAAACGCAAGATGTATTCATAGACAATAAAATTTTTACGCCAAAAGAACTAGAGGCTAGAACGGAAATAAAATTTGAAGATTACCTGTTAAAAGTGCAAATTGAAGGTCGAATTTTAGGAGAATTGGTAAAAAATTATGTGATCCCTTCTGCCTTAAATTATCAGAAAAAATTGATAGATGCAATTGAAGGCATGCAGAGGATAGGGCAAGCAAAATCTTCTTCAAAAGTATTCATTGAAATTGCAAAGGAAATTTCACAAAATGTCAATTCGATGTGGGAGAATAATGAGAAAATGACAGAGGAGCGCAAGAAAGCTAACAATTTGGCACACGCCGATAAGCGCGCTAAAGCCTATTGTGATAAGGTAAAACCTTACTTCGAGAAAATCAGAGAAAGTGCTGACAAGTTAGAGGAGTTAATCGACAACGAATCATGGAAGTTGCCTAAATACAGTGAACTTATGTTCATTAAATAGCGTGCGTTAGTGTCCGCTGAAGGCTATATGGTAGTCAAAAAAATGCCCATTTAAGACATAAATTCGTCTGTCTGGATATTGTTTAAATAGAGATACTAATATCGTGTCTCTATTTATTTATGGGACTCGTTTCACTATTTGGCAATTGGTTGAACTTCTTTTTTAACTTTAAAAAAGGTTTTTCCACGAGTTTATATGAGATCAACGATGTTAGATAGATTAATACAATCACAATAGGCACAGGTATTTTGTATAGATATTCCCTTTCAGCAATATATAATTGCTGCCATAGATAGATACTGTATGATAATTTTCCGATATGGTTCATGAAACCGGTGTTGAGAAACTTATACCACAAGCCGACGACATTGATTGAATAAATAATGATAAAACAGACCAACACGTTGGTAATAAAACCAATATCACCAAAGAATCCGTATGAGAATCTTTCCAGGGAAAACATTAACGCGTAATTACTGTCAGGATTTGCTAATCGATAGAACAGGTAAGTATAAATAAAAACTGCAGCACCTGCTGCCGGTGCTACAAACCAGATAAGTTTCTTGTGTTTCTTAACCCAAGTTGTAATGGATTCATAATTAAGTGCAATTATACATCCAAACAACAAAGCATCTCCTGTCCTGAAAATCGATTTTGATAATTTAGTTAAAGGAAATTCGAATTGAACCACCCTTGCTGTAGTTATGATGAGTATCAATATGGCACAAACTGTGACTGCATTTTTCTTAGTCCTGATAAAAATAAAGGGCCACAAAAGGTAAAAGACCTCTTCGACTGATATCGACCAAAGATGGTCGGTTTCAGTAATGCCATCCTTATCAAATTGTTTTGTAAAGGTCAAAATTTCCACCCAGGTGAACCATTTTAACTCAAGGTAATTAAAGCATTGCAGTATAAAATATACCAGTATCAATAAATAGTAGGCCGGGAAGATCCTGATGATTCTGCGTGCATAGAAGTTCTTAAGTGAAATGCTGCCACTACTTTCCCTTTCTTCAATCAACAATGTCGTAATTAAAAAACCACTGATGATAAAGAAAATATTTACAGCCAATGGGCCGTTAAAAAAGAAGATCCCTATATATTTCAAAACCTTAGTATCAGGTAAAAAAAATCAACCTGCAGGTGGCTGGCGACTACCATCATAATGCTGATTGCTCTCAATCCATTTAGGCTTGGTATGACTTTTATCATATATTTTATTGATCCATGCAAGAATAGGTATTAAAGTGGAAAATATATCAACGGGAAAATAAAATGGATTATTATTGCAAATTAACCGCCCTTATCATAAATGACTAAACTACAAATTATTGTCATACTCATTGCCTTATTAGCTGTTGGATTTATTGGCTATCTATCTTATAATATAAGACATTCTATGAATAAATCAGAGAAAATTATGGAAGATTTTAAAAAGTATGAGGAAGATTTCAATAAGGCACATCAAAATTCTTTAGAAAAGCCTAGTAAACATTATTCAGTAAGCAATATGCCCAAGGTTGTACTACTAAAAAGCACCACAACCGCTATCATCAATGATATGGAGGAAATAAAAACTACCTTGGTTAAACTCGGAGCCAAAGATCATTTCGATAGCAACGTATCAAATTATTTATTCAAACAAAAACATGCCGAAAAGCTAAAGGCCACTTTGCAGGGCTATAAAGATTTTATTGCAGAGACATTTAATGGGCAGTTAACAGGTCATCCTGAAGCAAAAATTGCTATAGAAGATACCATCAATGGCAATAGAAAAAAGGTAAAATGGGAAAACCATAATTTTGAAAACAACTCACTAACGGGAATCGTAACTATTCTTACTTTTATGCAGAATAATGTAAAAGAAGTGAAGCTGGAAGTGTTGAGGCAATTGGAATGAGGGATTAAAATTTTTACAGCAACTCCAACTGCCTCGGCAGCAAAGTAAAACTCATCCTGTGATGCTCATTGGCTCCATACAAACGGATGGCATCGCGGTGCTTAAGTGTTCCATAGCCTTTGTTGGTATGCCAGTGATATTCAGGAAAATCAACAGAAAGTTTTTGCATGTATTCATCGCGATGGGTCTTGGCCAAAATGGAAGCCGCTGCTATACTCTTCAATTTTCCATCCCCTTTTACAACAGTTGTATAAGGAATGTTTTTATACGGTTTAAAACGGTTGCCATCCACAACAATATGATCGAACTTTGAACTCAATTTTTCCAAAGCCATCTGCATCGTTTTGATGGACGCATTTAAAATATTTATCTTATCAATTTCTGCTGGCGAAAGACTGGCCACTGCCCAAATACACTTTGACTCTATCAAAGGTCTTAGCTCTTCTCTCTCCCTTTCGGTTAATTGCTTGGAATCATTTAGTCCCTCAATATTTACCCCTTCTGGAATAATCACTGCAGCAGCAAACACTGGCCCTGCAAGACATCCCCTGCCCGCCTCATCGCAACCGGCTTCTCTTCTGTTGGGTTGTAGGTAGTCGGAGAGCATAGTGATTAGTGACTAGGGTTTAGTGGTTAGTGAGGTTTATGATAGGTGAATGGTTGGTGGTTATAGGGAAACATCAAAAATCAATCATTTTTCTAAATTCAGCTTAAACAAATTCATAGCTAAATTATATTTGGTTCAGAATGTTCACCAACGAGGCTTGTGAAGTTAAAATTAATGCGACATAGACGCTTGTAAATTAGCATTTGTTTTAACGAGCGTAACGATGTTGGCGAACATTATGGACAAATACTACATGAAGGCAGAGGCTGTTGCTATCGCAGTAGCATCATACCCTTGCGCACTTGCACCATTTCTTACAATGGTTAAAGTTTCAATTTTGTCGCCCTCCTTAATTGAATCAACAACATTTTGACCATCAATTACACGGCCGAAAACACTGTGTTTGCCATCTAACCATGGTGTTGCAATATGGGTAATGAAAAACTGGCTACCATTGGAACCGGGTCCTGCATTTGCCATACTAAGTACACCCGGGCCCTGATGTGTAAGGCTGTTGTGAAATTCATCCTTGAATTGGTAACCCGGTCCGCCACGCCCATCACCGCCCGGATCGCCACCCTGTATCATGAAATCATTTATTACACGGTGAAAAGTCAAGCCATCGTAATAAGGTGTGCCAATCGGTTTTGCCTTATTGGGCAATTTACCTTCAGCCAGGCCAACAAAATTGGCAACTGTCAAAGGGGTTTTTTCGTGTTCTAGTGAAAGGATAATGGTTCCTTTGTTGGTGTGCATTTCTGCATAAACACCGTCTGGTAATTGGCTATAGTCCATGGTTATTTTTTATTTTATTATATCACCGGGAAAAATCTCCCGAAGGCGCAAAAATAATTTAAAATAATCAAATCAAGGGATTATTTAATCTTCGTTTGAGTGTAAGCCTCGTTGATTGTAATTGTTTGGGTGGTAGAGACGCGATAAAACGCGTCTCTACACGCATACAATGTACAAATCCTGACGAGCTGCGCTGTCAGGATTAGTTCGACTTACAATTTTTGCTTAACATTGCAACTCAATTAATTTACAATCCATTAAGCTTAGAAATGGTTACCAAAGATACACTGCTTAAAGCATACTCCCTCATGTGTAAAGCCAGAGCAATGGCTGCCATATATGAAGAAAACAGGCCGATTACCAAATATGTACACTCTACAAGTAAGGGCCACGAGGCCATACAAATTGCCGCTGGTTTCCTTTTAAAACCCATTGATTATGCCGCACCTTATTACCGCGATGAAAGCATGTTGCTCAGCATGGGGATGCAGCCTTATGAATTGATGTTGCAGTTGCTGGCTAAGGCTGATGATCCTTTCAGTGGTGGTAGAACTTACTATTCCCATCCTTCATTGAAGAGGGACAATATGCCGAAAATGCCTCACCAAAGCAGCGCTACGGGCATGCAGGCCATTCCAGCAACGGGTATGGCACATGGCATTAAATACAAGGAGAGCCAGGACCTTTTACCCGATGGCGATAAACCTATTGTGCTTTGCAGTATTGGCGATGGTAGCATGACAGAGGGCGAAGTGAGTGAAGCGTTGCAAATGGCAGTGCTTAAGGAGCTACCTATTTTATACCTTGTACAGGATAACGACTGGGGCATCTCCGCCAGTGGTGATGAAATGCGCGCTATGGATGCCTGGGAATTTGCCGCTGGTTTTAAGGGTTTAAAAAGGGCAAGAACCGATGGCAGCGATTTTGTGGAATGTTATGATGACTTGAAAATAGCGATTGACTGGGTGCGCAAGAACAGGAAACCGATGTTATTACACGCCAAAGTGCCTTTGTTAGGACACCACACCAGTGGAGTGCGCAGCGAGTGGTATAGGGACGACCTGGAAAGGCAAACGGCAGATGACCCTTTCCCAAAACTGAAAAAAATATTACTCGACCTTGCAGAAACAGAACTGACACTTTTAAAGTTAGAAGCTGATTGTAAAAAAGAGATTGCTGAAAGTTTCGATAGGGCGGTAAAAGCACCAGAACCGGCGCCAGAAACATTGTATCTGCATGAATTTGTACCAACTCCAATTACTGAGGAAAAAGGAACGCGAGCACCCGAAGGCAAAGAGCCAATCGTAATGGTAGATGCCGCCCTATTTGCGTGTGATGAAATATTGAAAAACCATCCCGAAGCTTTGTTATATGGTCAGGATGTTGGCATACGTCTTGGTGGTGTTTTTAGGGAAGCTGCCACATTAGCCAAAAAATACACCAAAGAAAGGGTATTTAACACGCCTATACAGGAAGCTTATATCGTTGGTTCTACAGTAGGAATGAGCGCTGTGGGCTGCAAACCGATTGTTGAGATACAGTTTGCCGACTATATCTGGCCAGGTATCAATCAATTGGTAGAAGAAGTCTCTAAAAGTTGCTATTTATCCAATGGAAAATTTCCTGTGCAAACTTTAATACGGATACCTACCGGGGCTTATGGCGGTGGCGGTCCTTACCATTCGGGCACAGTTGAAAGCAGTATATTACAGATCAAAGGCATCAAGGTAGTATATCCCAGCAATGCAGCCGATATGAAAGGGTTGTTAAAAGCAGCTTTCTACGATCCTAATCCTGTCGTAATGTTTGAGCACAAAGGATTATATTGGAGCAAAGTGCCAGGAACAGATGCTGCCAAATGTCCCGAACCTGATGAGGATTATATCATTCCATTGGGCAAAGCAAGAACAGTTTTACATGCCGATGAAAAAGCTGTGAAATACGGTGAATCGCTAGTTGTAATTACTTATGGCATGGGTGTTTACTGGGCCTTGAATGCCGCCAAGCAATTTGAAGGTAAAATAGAAATTGTTGATTTGAGAACCCTTAATCCATGTGATGATGAGGCCATTTATAACGCGACTAAAAAGCATGGTAAAGTTTTAGTCTTAACCGAAGAAACTTTGCGCAATTCCTTTGCCGAGGCCATTGCCGGAAGGATACAATTTAATTGCTTTAACTTCCTGGACGCGCCGGTGCAAACCTTGGGTTCTGCCAATTTACCTGCCATTCCTTTAAATATCGGTTTGGAGAAGGAGATGTTGCCCAATGCTGATAAAGTGGCACTTGTTTTTGAGCAAATGCTGGCCTATTAATTTTCTCATTTTCTTTTAGCAATGGCAAAAAACAAACTCAAGAAATTCAACGAATACGAAACCTTCAGCAATACTTATGATGCTCGCAATCAATTTAAAGGCAAATGGCATAGCGAGGTTTTTAAAAACAAAAAGCCTATCACCCTTGAACTGGCTTGCGGAAGAGGGGAATACGCCGTAGGACTGGCACAATTATACCCTGAAAGAAATTTTATTGGGCTTGATGTGAAGGCAGCTAGAATGTGGCAAGGTGCTAAGTTTGCGCTCGAAAACAATTTACCCAATGTTGCATTTATTCGCATTCAGATTGATTTCCTGAATGATTTTTTTGCAGATGGTGAGGTAGATGAAATATGGATTACTTTTCCCGATCCACAGCCTCAGAAAACAAGAGAACGGCAAAGACTTACGAGTCCTAAATTCCTGCAAAAATACGCCCAACTTTTAGGTAAAAATAAATACATCAACTTAAAAACTGACAGTGACTTTTTATTCAAATACACCCTCGATACCCTCTCTGACAAGAACGCCCAACTGGACGAACTTTACCTTGACATTGATGCCATCGATGAAATGAAAGAGGAGTTGAAAATTAAGACCTATTACGAAAAAATGTGGCGGGACAAGGGGATTGTAATTAAGTATTTGAAGTTTAGGTTTGTTTGAAGAGGGGATTCAAACAATAGGCTTGTGGTTTGTTTGAATTATTACTGAAAAAGTAAGTTAAGTAGCCTAATAAATCATTATTTATTTGTACTTTTTTACGCTATATCGCAATATTTCTATTTTTCAAATTTGATATATTACTTTTTGTGCATTATTTATTAACAATGAATTTGGATGTTTCAAAATTCTTGTCTTTTGATATTGCCCTTAAAACGTAAGCACCATTGTCGAAAGAACTAAAATCCTTTACCCAATGATCTCCGGTATAATCATCTTTAATAATGACCTCACCAGAATTATTGAATACTTCAATAATGTAGGAATCATTTCTTTCAAATTGCACATTAATTAATCCAATTGATGGATTAGGATAAAGTGTTGTAATTATCTTCTCTTTTTTATATGTCCTAATTTCCTTCCCCGATGTCACAATGCTTGGAGTAACTACAATAGGGTAAAAATTCATTTTAATATTTGATTCATTTGCCTTTTTTATAACATCACTTAGTGTATAATCACTCAAGGGTTTCTCTAAGGGAGGGGCATCACCAATTAATATTATCATCCTTTTATTTCCTGACTTCCAAAAATCCAACTTACTACTTTCAAAAAAACCATCATATACTGATTCAGGAAAGTCATTACCACCAGTAACATGTATGCCTTGTATAAAAATTTTTGCATCTGAATAGTCCATCTCAAAATTCCTGAAAGAAAACCAATCAACACCATCGGAATTTTTGTCGCCATAAAATGAAATTCCAAGTCTGATGTTTTGGTATTCATTTAACGCATTAATTACCTGCCCTAATCCATTCTTAATATTCACTAAATCATCTTCCATGCTACCAGTTTTATCTATTAAAAATAAAAGATCCGCATTATTTTGAGCATGCATTTTTATGATTTCTATAATTTCATTTGTAATGAGTTTTGAGTTAATTAAAAGTTTTAATTCACCCTGTGTGGCTTTTGCCAATTCATAAAAATTGATGGTAGTAGTTGAGTCGAAAGCTTGCTTGTCATACAGTGGCGGAACATAAATATTAACTTTATAAAGTGAGTCTAAAACAAGTGAAATAGAATCATCATAAGCCTGCTTTAACTCATTTACTTCCTCATCCGATAGTCTTCTATTTCTTTCTAAGTTACATGAAAAAAGCAAAGCAACAGATATGCATGTTATTAATACGGTTGATTTCATTTTTACTTTTTCTTTATAATTACACATTCATAAACCTGAAATTATCTTTCAAACAATAAGGAATAAGCAAAAGTTTGATTCGTTTATTATTCAAATGTAACTAAATCCCCTAATAAAAAAAACCTAGCCTAAGTTTGCAAGCTGTTTCTAATTAATTATTTAAATCCTCTATATACCCCATCATTATCCAGACAGCCAATAAAGTCTTCAAAATCCATATTGCAAATAGATAAATTGTTTTCAATAGCCCACATTTCAGAAGAGATAGTGCGAAGTTTCAAGCCCTTATTGTGCTCCAAACCTACACATAAAATTGGATGTTCAGGATTTGAAATAGTCAATTCATCTATGATAAAAATAAATGCATGATTGTATTGATGTTCTTTTTCTAACAAATCTTTTTCTGGAAATCCTTGAAATGAGGTGTCGTTCACAAAGCTCACATAAGGGATAAAACCATCGTTAGGCTCTGGAGTCATTATCTCCAGACAAATAGTCTCCCATTTTTGGTCGTCTGAAAAATCTGTTCTTAGAACAATTGGATCATCAGAAGAAGAGAGGGTTCCATTTTTCATTGTAATATTCATTGGTTGAAATATAGCGGGTTTAGGTAAGCTACTTTGCGAATTTTTCTTGTTTTGGCCGCACGATGCTACAAAAAAGATCATTAAGAAAATCAATATTTTAAGTATCCATTTCAGCATTTAATGTTGTTACATAACATATAACCCTTTAGTTTGGATTTTTCAGGTGAGAATACCAGCAAAGGTACAGTAGGCAAAATGTCTCTTTGGAATTGTTGCAAACAATTAAGCTATTTCAGTCATCACTCCTCAATCTTAACCAACAACCCTTTGTTAAAAAATAGTGTCCCTGAAGAATCGTAAATCCATTCCTCAGAAGTGCCATTAATATGCAGTTCTTTTGGTTTGCCCCATGAGAGTTCCGCTTCTTCTTTAGTCATCCCTATCCGCATACTTTCATTCTGGATGACTGTCCATATTTCAGGTTTTATTTTCGGGTAATTTTTCCTAATATCCTCAAATTGAAAAGCATCATCAAAATCAATTCCGAATAGGCCGGATGATTGATTGATGCCACTTAAACGGATATTCAGATAGCCCTCTTTGGTAGCGCCTACCTGCTTAAAAACAACCTTTGATGGACCATCTTGGGTGCCAAGACCAACAGAAGTAACAGTTACTGCTACATACTTCGGATTGCCCTCACTTTTTACTTCTCTTCCCTTTTCATCTTCTTTCATCCATTCACCAGTCAGGATATATAGCGTCTTGCCAACCAATAATTCTTTCACTTTGTCTACCTCATCAAGGTAAACTATCTTTTTCATATAGGGGTTGGGTGCTTTTCTCAAAGCTGCGGTATCCCCTATGAACTCCCATTCATATTTTTTATCCTCACATTCAAAAATTAGGTAGGTGTTTTTGCAAGTTCCGGAGGCACATTTTACCGCTCTCATTTCCCTTGACTGAAATGTGAATGTTTTCCATTCAAAGTCGCCTTGCCTCACTTGGTCATTTACAAAATTGAGGGACTTATAAGGTGCAAGTTCTATGCGGGAAGCCGAGCCCAATGCTTTTATTTTTAAAGGCTCTGTCATAAATTTCATTCCGGCTTTCCAGTCCATCATGTTCATTTTAGGAAACTTCAAAGCAAACTCGCTTGGGGGAATTGTATCGACAGGTTTATTGGAATTCGGACTTACGTCATAAGGACTTTTTTGAGCACATACGGAATTGATACAGTATAAAGTGAAACAAAATAAGAGGTACTTTTTCATAGTATAGATTAAAAATTTATGCAAAAATAAGCAATAAAAAAGGCGGATAAAAATTATCCGCCTTAAGAAAGAATTTGTTAAAGATTGTTCTACCTTGTCAATTACTCCCATCCACAAACAATACCGCCCATAATAGCGAGGCTCACTATCCAATATCCTGCAACAATAAATATGTATTTAGCACTTCTTTTCTCATAAATAGCATTCATGCCAATAATAGGAAGCGCAAGAAAAATACCAACAAGTGTTCCATGAAATGCCCCGTGTTTAAATGTCCTGAATTTGTGCGTAAAATCAACCACTTGGTCGTTAAGCATCAACGCCACCTTCCCATCTCTGCTGTTAGGAATATCGGCCAAAAGAGAATCAATACCAAATTGATGGATTACGATTCCTACTAGTCCAAGTGCTGCAAGAAAACTAAAAAAAAATGTTAGCCCAATCAGTAAGGGCATATTACCACCCTGCATTTCTTCTTTTGTTTTCCCTAAAGATTTCATCCAAGCATTCCCAAATACGTTAGGGTGATACCAGATGAATCCAATAACCAATGATGCCAATGCGGCAACCAAACAATGTAATAATATCATATAATTATTTATTTAATGTAACACAAATGTATTGGCATTTTGCATAAAAACAAACTTTTTCAAAAATAGTAAGAAAATTAAGCCGTGTTGAGCGAGAACATCAGAAACCTTTCCAGCCCTGAGCCGTTAAAGGATGTTGTATATTGCCTTTACTGATAAGGTGCAGCCCTTCTGAAGATTTTACCGCATGACCGATAATCGTAAAATCAGGTAAATTCTTTATTTTATCATAATCTGATGCAGGGATAGTGAACAGAAGTTCATAATCCTCTCCTCCATTAAGCGCCGCAACTGTTGGGTCAAGACCAAGGTCAATACCCCTCTGATAGGTTAATGGATCAATAGGCAATTTATCCTCGTAAACAGTAAAGCCAACATCGCTTTGCTTCGCAATATGGTGAACCTCGCTGGCCAAACCATCACTAATGTCTATCATCGCACTTGGCTGAATACCAAGCTCGGCCAATTGTTTCGTAATATCAACTCTTGCCTCAGGCTTTAGCTGCCTTTGAATCAAGTAATCATTTCCATCTAGGTCGGGTTGAAAATCAGGTTTTTCAAGAAAAATCCTTTTCTCTCTTTCCAAGATATTGAGGCCCATGAATGCGCCGCCAAGGTCGCCAGTAACAACCAATAAGTCGCCTTCTGCTGCCCCACTCCTGTATGCAATCTTATCCTTTGCCACATTTCCGTATACAGCTACATTCAAGATCAGACCTTTCGGACTGGAGGTAGAATCGCCGCCAACAAGATCGACACTGTATTGGGTGCAAGCCGAATTGATGCCAAAATACAATTCTTCAATCGCTTCAATTGAAAAACGGTTGCTTAAAGCCATGCTTATTACAATGTGCGTAGCTGTGCCATTCATAGCTGCCATATCGCTGATATTGGAAACGACGGCCTTATAACCAAGATGTTTTAAGGGGGTATAAGCCAGGTCGAAATGCACACCTTCCACCAGCATATCGGTACTTATTAAGGTATAATTTTCACCATTGTCAATCACTGCAGCATCATCGCCAATGCCTTTAACGGTAGATTTATTGTGGATGTTTACGGTTTTAGCCAAGTGGTCTATCAAACCAAACTCTCCCAATTCACCTAACTCTGTCCTTCCTTTATTTTCAAACATGGCCTTTATTTTTGGTTGTCCCTCCATTCATACACCCATTTGCTTTGGATCATTTCCAGGTGACCTTCATTGCACTCTTCTTTTGTGCCTTTAAAGTTCGGAATTTCAAGCACCCATTGCAGCAGTTCAGTAAAGCGGATGCGGTATATTTTTGATTCGCCAAAATCGTCGCCAAAGTGTTCGTAGAGCGCTATGGCTATGTCTTCGTGGTCTTTCCAGTGTATAGGGAGTTGAAAATGGGTCATTGTTTTGTAAGGGCTGCAAAATTACTCAAAATATTGCTAATTAAAGCCGATACAAGTTTTTCTTCCCATGGAGATTAATAAACTTGGAGAATTAATATGCCGTAACCTTTAAAATAATACC
This sequence comes from Bacteroidia bacterium, assembly GCA_038324665.1. GTDB lineage: Bacteria > Bacteroidota > Bacteroidia > NS11-12g > UBA955 > JABMMZ01. Next base: position 697 of record JBBQIF010000023.1, on the reverse strand, counting down.
CTTTGAATTGGCCACAAACTCTGGCGCATACATGCACTGAATTGTCGCTAAACCACAATCGTAAACACCGGCTTGTTCCACCTTCAGGGTGTAATTGAGCTGGTAAATGCCTTTTGACATATTGTCTATGAAAAAATGGGTGGAAGCGTCTTTCGTACTTTGGTAATAACCCAGATTATTCTGCCAATGGTATTCACTTAAAATATCCATAGGTTCCGTGCCGCTGCCCCTTAAGTCTTTGATATGAACAAACTCCAGATTGCGGTCGCTACTGATAGTCAAAGATATTTCTATAATATCACCTACCTGCAATTCACCAGTCGTAACTTCAGTTTTTACTTTTCCTGCTGCGGAATTAGTAACTTTAAATATTTTCTTAGTGATGCTAAGACCCGCACCAGTATTTTTTATTTTATCCATTTGCTCAAAATATTGCCAATAAACAGCTCCATAAGCAAAGTCGGAGGTAGCGGCATTAACTTTAATATCCGCACTGTTATTGTTAATGGTTTCTTTAGGGAGGTTTTGCCTGTAATAACCTGTACCTTCTTCCATTTTATCAGGCTTTACCGGCACATTATTAATACTTACTATCACCTGTTGCTTGCTGTTAATAAAATCACCATTCATAATAAGGGCATAGCAAGCATCGGCAGTGCTGCGGGTGGTACCCCAATCCTGGGTTTGCTTTTGTCTT
>JBBQIF010000022.1:0-14115 GCA_038324665.1 Bacteroidia bacterium | reverse complement strand
AGCCTTGTATGCCGAAAACAATGACAGCTTCATTTTTCCCTTCACCCGGAAATATGATAGTTGTGCCTTTATTCTTAAAGCGATAAGTCAGAAAAATGCTAAAAGCTATCAATAAAAGTACAATTGCCTGAGACAGCCGGTAACTGCTTTTTTTCTTGCAATACCTGTGGATTAAATAGTCTGCAATATAAAATGCAATGCCAGATCCCAGAATCAGGCTAGTAAAAGGAAATGCGGATTCAGAATAACTAATTGTCACAATAAGTGCCAACAAGCCATAACAGATAATTAGAAAACTGAAAATTTTAATTGGGGAACCCCAAAGCCTTTTAATAATCATTACTATTCTCGAACAAGTTCCATTAAAATAGTCCTATTGAAATTAATTGGATAAACTCAGGTGCAATCTTAATCAGCATATTCATATTTATTTTTTTCTGTTTTGGCGCAACCTTGACACAATCACAATTATTTCTTCTTAATCTCGATTTCATTTTGCAATATATTTCTTTATTTCAATACCCCTAGCATTACTAGTTTTCGTCTTTCTACATGGCTGACGAAGAGATGCGACTATATATACAAACATACAACAATGTTTTTCAATTACAGTAAACTCATTTCTCAGGTCATCTCATTAACCATTAATCATTAACTGCCTATATCCCCATCAAATTACAAACCTTCTCACTTGCCTGTTCTTCTGCTATTTTTTTGGAATGGTTGCGCGTTACCATTATTTCTTCTTCATCTACGGTAATGGCAATCTCATACATCTTTCGCTTGTTTACTAGCTCAATATTCTTAACAAGGAAAACGATTTTTTTGCGCTCTTTCTGTCCCCATTTAACAAGTCTTGCTTTATAACTCAATTCATCTTCAACCAAGGCCTTAATATCGATATGCAATCCTACTATTTTATTCAGAATAAAATGTTGGGTGAACTTAAATCCTTTATCAAGATAGATAGCACCTACTAAAGCCTCGAGCGCATTCCCGCTAATGGTTTCCATAAACGTATGGTTATAGGATAATACATGGTCAAATTTGATCAATTGTTGTAAGCCCATCTTTTTACCCAAGACATTCAGTTTTTGCCTGCTCACAACCTTAGAACGCATTTCAGTTAAAAAACCTTCTTTTTTGTATGGGAAGAGATTGTAAAGTTTTTCTGCTATTACAAAACCAAGTACTGAATCGCCCAAAAACTCGAGTCGTTCATTGTTATTTGGTTTATCATTGTTTTTATGGTTGTGTTTAAAAGAATGATGGGTAATGGCGATTTCATACAAAGAAATTTTTACAGGACAAAACCCCAGCACATTATACAATTTCTGGTAGAGCGTTTTCTTAGGAGAAAAATTTAGACAATAAATGCGCCTTAACACAAAGCAAATGTATATTAAAAAAAGGAAAATATGAGACCAATAGGATTAACAATTGAATAGCTGTTTCGAAATTAGCACTATAAAATACCAAAAAAAGAATTGATTTCGCTGAGCTCAAAAAGAAACATTAAAACCATTGAACCACCCTGAATCAAGTGCAGGGCAGGCTCCAGGACAAAAGCGCACAAAAGTTATTTCGCTTCGCTCAAAAGGAAACATTAAAACCATTGAACCACGTAAGTAACGTCAGTTCGGGTTACAGATAAATGGTTGTCATCATTTTTGCAAGAGAATTTATGCAAAAATGTCGCCAACCATGGTCAACGTTTGCATTATAACCATGCCCTTTAAGGCATGGTTATAAACATTTGACTCCTCTGGAGTCATTTGCCCTGCATGTTTTTTACTCCAAGGTTTCTAACTACCCCTTTTCAAATTTATTGAAAGCCCCTTTTATTATTACTTTAATTATTGATTTCATTATAGTTTTTTTTGGCATCAATGCTGCTGCGCGGTGTCTTTTAGTGGCTATAATGCTGCTTCGCGGTGTGCTCTTTTATTGATGAGTGTTTTTTAATGAAGGTATCAATGCTTCTTCGAGGTGATTCTTAATGTATTAACTTATATTGATTTACTTATTGCTTTAAAAGGCATCAATGCTGCTAAGCGGTGTGGTAAAAGGTTCTCATAGGCTTGCCATTAACAATTGAACAAATGAAACCCTAGTGGTATTTCGCTGTGGTTAGAGTAGCCGATCCGAATGTATTAATTTCTTATCCAGAATTCTCGTTAGGTAGTAAACAAGCACAAAAGGTATTTTGCGCTTAATAAGGTAAAATCAATTAAAGAGAGAAAAAGTAAGTCGGAATATTTTCGCTTACTTTTTTAAAATTCCACTCCACTTTAACAGATTAACCGTTGAAACGTTTGAAAATTACAGAGGCATTGTGGCCTCCAAATCCAAAGGTATTGCTGATAGCAATATCTATATTTTTTTTCTGGGCAACATTGAATGTTAAATTTAATTTAGCATCTATATTTTCATCATCGGTAAAATGATTGATGGTAGGAGGTACAAGATTGTTCTGAATAGCCATTATAGAGGCTACAGCTTCAATTGCACCTGCACCGCCAAGGAGATGGCCGGTCATAGATTTAGTGGAACTTATATTCAGGTTATACGCATCTTCTTTGAAAACAGCCTGGATAGCCTTTATTTCAGCCACATCGCCAAGGGGCGTTGACGTGCCATGCACATTGATATAATCAACATCTGATGGTTTAAGGTTGGCATCTTCCAAGGCCCAGTTTAATACATTTATCACACCTAATCCTTCAGGATGTGGGGCGGTCATGTGATAGGCATCGGCACTCATGCCTGTACCTACTATTTCGCAATAGATTTTAGCACCCCTTGCTTTAGCATGCTCATATTCTTCAAGCACCAGTGCTGCAGAACCTTCTCCTAACACAAATCCATCCCTGTTTTTGTCAAAGGGGCGTGAGGCAGTTTTAGGATCGTCATTTCTTTCGCTTAAGGCTTTCATGGTGCAGAAACCACCAACGGCAGGTTCATTAACACAGGCTTCGGAGCCACCGGTAATAATCATTGGGCTTTTACCCAATTGTATCATGGTATAAGCATCTATTAATGCATTATTACTTGACGCACAAGCTGAAACAGTTGTGTAATTCGGTCCGCCAAAACCGTATTTAATACTTACAAGTCCACCAGCGATATCGGATATCATTTTGGTGATAAAGAAAGGGGAGAAGCGGGGAGTACCATCGCCTCTTGCATAGTCGGCACTTTCATTGAAAAATGAAGTAAGGCCGCCTATACCGGAGCCCCAAATAACACCAATCTTTGTCTTGTTAATCTTTTCGAGGTCAATACCGGAATCCTTAATGGCTTCATCAGTTGTAACTGATGCAAATTGGGCAAAGCGGTCCATTTTACGGGCCTCTTTGCGTTCCATAAAGTCTTCAGGATTAAAGTTCTTTACTTCACAAGCAAATTTTGATTTAAACTTGGTCGTGTCGAACTGTGTAATCATGTCGGCACCACTCACTCCGTTAGCCAACCCATTCCAATAATCCTGGACATTGTTACCCAACGGTGTAAGCGCACCTAATCCTGTAACTACTACACGTTTTAATTGCATGTAAACGGTTGAAGGATTTTAATAAATTACTTAGAATTGTTTTCGATGTACGTAATGGCATCACCTACAGTACCAATCTTCTCTGCCTGCTCATCAGGAATTGCAATATTGAATTCTTTTTCGAATTCCATGATTAATTCAACTGTATCTAATGAATCGGCACCTAAATCGTTCGTGAAACTTGCTTCAGGCGTTACTTCACTTTCTTCAACACCTAATTTGTCAACGATTATTGACTTTACTTTTGCTGCTACTTCTGACATGATTTTTAAATTTTTGGTTGGTGCAAATAACTTATTTTTAACGGTAAAAGCCAAATTTTTTTTAAAGGGCCCCTATTTGGATTTTATTGAGTGGCAGCAGTTTAAGTAAATTTAGTGATTTTGGAATCGTTTCCTAACCTAAGTCTTAATTTTATTTAGCTGAAAATCATGGTTATATCACAGTTTTGTCTTTTTTAATGTGCATACCATAAATGGTAGGAAAATAATAAAATAGTGGACAAAAATTCGTCGAGATAAAGGTAATATTGAGGATTAAAGTTGATGCTTAACGAACCCAAAAAACAGAAGTTTTAAAAAAAAGCGCCACGTTTTTAATTATCAACGTACCAAAACCAATTTTTTAGATTCAAAAAAGGGTAAATCAAAAACAGATGAAATGAAAAATTCTTTCACCTTTTTATTTCTGAAAGTTTGTTTAAAAACCTTGATTTCTTCACTTAAGTCGCCCCCTTTTAAACAAACCACCTCAGCGTCTGGTTTTAGGTTTTTAGCAATCCAACCATAGAATTCTGTTAATTGCGTGACTGCTCTGCACATTACAATATCATATTTGTCAGGAATTTGTTCGGCTCGCGCATGGCTGGCTTTCACATTTTGGAGACCTAAACTTTCAGCTACTCCTTCAACAACCGTAATTTTTTTGCCAATTGAATCAACCAAGTGCAATTGAATATCTGGAAATAAGATTGCTAATGGGATGCCGGGGAAGCCTCCGCCTGTGCCAATATCCAAAATACTATGCACGTTTCTGAAACTGATGAGCTTGGCAATTGACAATGCATGCAAGACATGGTGAACATACAATTCATCGATATCCTTGCGAGAAATGACATTAATCTTTGAATTCCAATCAGAATAAAGCGGATATAGTTTTTCGAACTGGCTTTTTTGCACTTCCGTTAAATCGGGAAAGTAATGAAATATAATATCAGCATTTACCATTTCCTTTGCTTACCGAATAATGTGATGAGACCGAAAATGAGGTTATAGAAGATAAATAGGAAATCAAATAAAGGCAACCAGAAGGCATAATTGGCTCTTTTTAATTTCTTAAATAGTTTATAAAACAAAATGATTTTTATAAGCCAGATAATCAAGAGGAAAACTAAACTCCAATATCTTGTTTGATCAATGCATAAATTTATAGTAAGCACTAACCAGAAAATAGCATGTGTAAAGGCAAAAAAAGAAAGACTAATCTGATGCTTTTTTTTGTAGTATTTTCCAACATAATTATGTCTAATTTTTTGTGCGAACCATTCCCTGAAAGTTAATTTGGCAGTGGTGCTTACAAAAGCCCTGGGGCTTAAGCACACCGCAGTATTGACATTGTTGGCTGCATCCTGAACAAATAAATCATCGTCGCCAGATGCAATGTGGTGGTGATTGGCAAAACCTTTTACACTAAAAAATAATGACTTTTTGTAGCTTAAATTTCTACCTACTCCCATGTAAGGATTATGGTTAATGGCATAACCAAAGTACGAGCAAGCAGTGAGTAGATTTTCCATTTGAGCCACCAAGTTTATTACCGTATTTTTTTTTGTAAACGGAGAATAACCTAATACGATTGCAGTATTCTCGTTGGTGTGATAAGGAGTCACCATTTCGCTTATCCAATGCTCTGAATTTGGGATACAATCGGCATCCGTAAAAAGTAGCAACTCGTTTTTAGCTGCTTTAATACCCAAGGTCAAAGCCAATTTTTTGCCTTTGGTATTTTTTTTCATTTCATCAGTAATAAAAACTGCTTTAATCCTTTTTTCAGTTAATTGGAGTTCTTCAAGATAACCGGTCGTATGATCCCAACTGGCATCATCCACAATGATAATCTCGAATTCTGGGTATTGCTGGTTCAATAAAACAGGTATCAGCAACTGCAAGTTTTCAAATTCACTTTGTGCACAAACAATGATACTGACCCCCTGCCACTGTGTTATATTATAGGGTTTATCATTTTTTTTAAGGAGTTTTCCAAAAACATGAAAATGATAATACAATTGTATGATAGCAAATAATAACAAGCCCGAAAGCAGCGCTACCTCGATCAAAGATAAATTGAAAGAAAACATTAATTTACTTTAAAACCTATACCGGTACGGTGTGTTGGAATATTATCAGCTTTGAACTCTGCAACATCGGCAAGGGTGAGCATACCTACCACTTTAGGCGTCCTTTTTGATTTTGGTAATTCACTCAAACGCAGGTGTTGATTTCTTACCGCTTCCTCAATTACTTTCCTGACGGCCCTACCATTGCCAAAAAATTTATCACGCTTATCATACATGTAAGTTATATAAGTTTTAAGGTATTCACTCGCCTCTGTATCAGGTGCAATATTGTGATCTGCTAATTGTTGAATGGCTATATCAAATAGGTCATCTGGTTTGAAATCTTCAAAATTAAAGGTCCTGTCAAACCTGGATTTTAAGCCTGGATTGGCTTCAAGGAAACGTTCCATATTCTGGGTATAGCCGGCTGCAATTACAATAAATTTGCCCCTGTGATCTTCCATCCTTTTTAGCAATGCTTCTACTGCTTCTCTGCCATAGTCATTTCCTCCTCCTTCGGTAAGTGCATAAGCTTCATCAATGAACAATACACCACCCATGGCTTTTTCTATTATTTCAGAAGTCTTAATGGCAGTTTGACCGATATATCCGCCAACTAATGATTGTCTGTCACATTCCACCAGATGTCCGCGTTCAAGTATGCCCAATGCCTTATATATCTGAGCAAGAATACGTGCAACTGTTGTTTTGCCGGTACCTGGATTACCTAGAAATACGGAATGCAGAGAGAAAATTTCCCTTGGGTTTTTTCCTGATTCCTTGTAAAAGCGCACCAGTTTTATCAATTCATCAATATCATGTTTAACAGATTGTAAACCTGTTAATTTTTTCAATTTATTGGTAGATTCCTTTAACAAATCCTCATCAATTGGAATGTCAGCGAGTTTACCTTTATGCACTAAATAGGTTTTGTCAATATCATCTTTTTCAATGGTGCTTAAACTTTCGATTGTCAATTTTTTAGGGTCCTTGGCTTTCATTACCCTTAAACCAAGATTCATTTTAAATTCATCTATCAATGAATTGACCATACGCGCATTACCAAAAAATTTATCTCTTTCTCTATAGGCAGCTACTAACTGTTTGTATAATGCATCTGTGGCTTCCTTACTTAAGTTCACACCTCGTTTCTCACAGGCAAAAACAGCAATCTGTGCCAACTCTTGTGGAACGTAATCAGGGAAATCATAAGTCATTGTGAATCTCGACTTTAAACCGGGATTGGATTCCATAAAAGTATCCATTTCTGCCGGGTATCCCGCTACAATAATGGCAATATCAGTTGAATCACTTAATTCTTTCAGTAAAATTTCAATGGCTTCCTTTCCGAAATCCTTGCTATCATCATCCTTACGGGCCAATGAGTAGGCTTCATCAATGAATAGGATGCCATCTTTGGCTTTCTTAATTGCTTCTTTTGTTTTTGGGGCTGTTTGACCGATAAATTCAGCTACCAAGTCACCTCTGTCCACTTCATGTACATGTCCTTTTTTCAAGAGACCCAATTCCTTGTAAATTCTGCCCAGCATCCTTGCTACAGTGGTTTTACCAGTACCTGGATTGCCTTTGAAAACAGCATGTAAATTAATATGCTCATCATCTGCCAGGCCTTTTTCTTTCCTCAAGGCTAAAAATTTAAGGTAATTGGTGTATTCCTTCACCTTGTCTTTAATGGAATCAAGCCCAACCATACTATCCAGGTCCTTCATCACATTTTCATACGAATCCGGAACTGCGGGAAGGTTGGAATCTGTTTTTTCAGATGATTCGCCATCCATGTCATCATCCAACAGATCAAAATCGGCATCAAAATAGAACCCTGTCTGTACCAGTGGGATAAAATCTTCCTCAACAGCTTCTATATAATCATCGCTTACTTCGAATGGTACACTTGCCACCAATTCATCCATAAATACTACTTCGATATAGTATCTGCCACGACCCCAAGTACCCAACATATCGCTGCCCCAGCCAACAGTTGTATTGAAAAAATCCTCGTCAGGTTTTACAAAAAACAATTTGGATGCAGAGCCTTTTAAATGCCCTGAAGATGTTTTGTAATTGAATGTCATTTCGCAGGCCCAGTCTGTGCTTTTGCGCACCAGGTTTTTTGCACTAATCTCAATCCATATATAGCGGGTACTTAGCGCATTGAATCCTACAAAATATTTCCTTTCCCCCTGTACCATGTTGGCATCGGGACCTTCGTATAGTTTTACGGCTTCTACTTTAAAATAAGGATTAATGCCATTCCTAACCAAACCTTGGCGTTCAATATAAAAACTTTTAGAACCGATTAGTTCATCCTCAATAAGTGCTTCCCAACGGTAAGCGCCTGATTTCCAGTAAGTGCTGGGTGTTTTTACACCCCATCCTTCGCGCACAAAAACAATATTATCTCTTTTATCTATCGGTCTGTCGCAGTTTAGTTCACAAATTTCCTCATCTTGTTCATTCAAGCATTTTAATTTTAGGTTCAAATCCCAGTTTTCCTCATCGTATTTTTTATTAAAAAAAGAAAACTCGCAATAAACGTAAGAAGCTTCCTGTTCATCAAAAACAGACCTGTATTTTTTTGCATTATTGGCGAGCCATTCTGTACTGCCATAAGTTTTGATATCTCTGAATTTAAAACAATCTTTATAGTTCATTATATGAAACGGGGGAAATAAAATTCAATATTACAAAGAAAAAAGAAATATTACTTACTATTCAAAGCAATTTAATTTACACAATCCCAATACTATTTAAATAAGGATCGGAGGAATATAGACAGTTTTGACACAGGATGCCAATCAGTCTCTTGATGATCATCACCTACTTCGAAAGACGTGGTTGCTATGAGTTCATCCATAAAGAGTACTTCCACATAATATTTTCCTCGTCCCCAAGTTCTATGTGGGTCGCTGCCCCAGCCAACTGTTATGCTAAAATAATCCTCGTTGGGGTTTATAAAAAATAATTTGGAAGCCGAGCCTTTTAAATGCCCAGAAGCAGTTTTGTAGTTGATGATAAGTTAGCAAGCCCAGTCAGTACTTTTGCGTGCCAAATTTATAGCATTAACTTCTACCCAGATATAGCGGGTACTCAAAGAATTGAAGCCGTTAAGATATTTTCTTTTATAGTGTTCCACATTGCTATCAGGTCCTTCGTAAAGTTTTACAGTTCCGATTTTAAAGTAGGGGTTGAAGCCGCGCTCTACTATTCCATGGCCTTCAATATAAAAGTACTTTGAGGCTATAAGTACTTCTTCTATGAATGCCTCCCAGCGATAATTACCTACTTTCCAATAGCCGCCTGGGTTTTTTATACCCCATCCTTCACGCACAAAGACAATATCATCTCCCTTGTCAATATGACGATCGCAGTTTAGTTCGCAGATTTCCTCTTTATGCTCGTTCAGGCATTTTAGGGTCAGTTTTAGGTCCCAAAATTCCTCATCAAATTTTTTATTAAAAAAAGAAAACTCACAATATATTGGAAGCTTCCTGCACATCAAAGACGGACCTGTATTTTTTTTGATTATTAGCAAGCACTTCGGTGTTGCCATAAGTTTTAATGTCTTTGAATTTAAAATAGTCTTTATAGTCCATTAAGTGAACGCTTTGTAATAACGTTCAATATTACAAAGAAAAGGGAAATAATGCCTTCGTGCGCCCTGCACTAAAAATACTTTTTTGTTTTTTTGATAAAAAACTTACTTTTGCAATCCCAAAAATGGTGAGGTGCCTGAGAGGCCGAAAGGAACAGTTTGCTAAACTGTCGTACGGGTACCTGTACCGAGGGTTCGAATCCCTCCCTCACCGCAGTGAAGCAGAGACAACCCCTTTCGAAAGAAAGGGGTTTTTATATTTCGTTCGGGCAGTGCGCTCGCGCGCATGTCCGAAAGAAAAATAAAAACCTCTGCGCCAGCAGGGGTTGTCTCTGCTTCACTGCAAGCCCACCCCAACAGGATCATCCGCTGCAAGCGGATAATCCGATTCCAATAATTTTAAAAAAGGCTTTGTAAAAGAAAAATAATAATTGTACTTTTGCAACCCGTTCTAAAAAACACTGAAAAGTATAGGTCGTACGAAACGACAATAAATAATTTCGGGGTGTAGCGTAGCCCGGTATCGCGTCTGCTTTGGGAGCAGAAGGTCGTAGGTTCAAATCCTGCCACCCCGACAAAAGGAAATCCGTCCGCCCGAGGCGGACGGATTTTTTGTTTTAATGACAATGGTCCTATAGCTCAGCTGGATAGAGCAACAGATTTCTAATCTGTAGTTCACAGGTTCGAATCCTGTTGGGATCACTTAATTAAGGAAAATAGCAAACAAAAAGCCTCGATTTTCGAGGCTTTTTGCATTAAAGAATTGGCTAGACCTGGAACTTGTATTTCGTCATTGTTGGGCTGCTGCTAGATTGTTAATTGCGGGAGACTTTCTATGCCATCCCTAACGGGATTTTGTTTTCGATACTGAGTTCATTAGCCGATATATCGTCCCAACGGGACTGCTGTTAGATCGTTAATTGGGGAAGTCATTCCTTGCGATCCCTAACGAGACTTTGGTAAAATCTGCAGAAGGTGTCATATTCGAATAAGAAGATGTTCCATAAAATCATGAATTGTATTTTCCTTTGCCTACCTCAGTACCGTTATCTGCCCTTTGATATAATGCATGCCGCCAACATTATCTCTTATCTGGAATAGATAGAGATAAACACCGTCCATTACATATTCATTCTGGTATTTGCCATCCCAAGAAACAAAATGGTCGTTGTCATATAATTTCTCACCCCAACGATTGAATATCTGACATGCCACAGTTCTTATGCCCATGCCAGAAATCTCTAAAATATCATTGTTGCCATCTGCGTTTGGTGTCATGATATCTGGGATGTAATAAGCAAAATCATCAAGCACCACTAGGGTATGTGAAGTACTGTCAGTACAACCATTATTGTCAACAATGAATAATTGCACATTAAATTTACCTGAGGTTTTATACAAATGGTCAGGGTCCGTTAGGTTAGAGTTGTCATTGTCCCCAAAATACCAATTCCATCCCGTGACATTACCCGAACTGTTATCGTTGAAGAATACCTGAGGCGCGTTAAGGAATATCTTAGAAGGGGAATAGCTAAATGCTGCTACAGGTGGTTTATATACATCGATGTTTTCTGATAGTAACTGTTTACAACCCCTTGCATTTTCAACCACCAGTGCAAGGGTATATTGACCTGCAGAGAGGATTGCACTATCTTTAATATTCAAGTATTGTTTTTTGTCCAGATCCCAACGCACCTTAAATTCTGGTTGAGTTTCAAAATAAACTTCGAGAGGGTCACAACCTTTATCAGGACTGAAAATTATTGTATTATTAGGACTTTGTATAACCTCCAATAATAATGAATCTTCATTGGTGCAATTGTTGGCATTTGTAACTTTATACTTAATAGTTTTAAAACCTACACCTGCCTTTACAGGATCGAATAATCCTGTTGTAGTTACCCAGTTGCCGCCACTAAATGCGCCACCAGCAGTATTTACTTGTAATTGTACAGGTTTGTCATTCAAACACAATGGACCGGCTTTAATTATGGAGGCATCCGGTTTTGCAAAAACAGTGATGGTAATGCTGTCCTTATTACTACATCCACTAGCATCTTTAAATGTATAAAGTACAGAATGCGATCCGGGTTTTGCGATGGCAGGGTCAAAAAGACCAAGGGTATCTATCCAAGTTTTTGGTCTGAAATAACCGCCAGGATTAATCTTGGCTACCAACTGTTGTACACCTGCATTTTCGCAGAATGGCCCTGCTGCTACGATGGATGCATCAGGAATGTCATCTACCTTTACTAAAATAGAATCTTTGTTGGTGCAGCCTTTGCCATCGGTAAATGTGTAATAGATTTTTTTAGTACTTACACCAGCAACCAATGGATTGAACTGACCGCTAGCATTGATAAATACACCACCACTATAAGTTCCACCTGCATTAGAAGCATGGTTGATTTGTTTAAGCCCTGCATTTATACAGAATGGTCCAGCGGGAGCAATCTTAGCACTCGGAATACTATCGACTTTTACAGAAATAGAATCTGTATTTTTACAACCATTGTTATTTGTAAATGTGTAGTACACTTTTTTAGTACTCACTCCTGCTATTAAAGGATTGAATTTACCAATGCTATCAACATAAGTACCTCCGCTAAATTTACCACCGCTATATGATGCGTTGTTAATTTGCTTGATACCTGCATTTTTACAGAATGGTCCTGCAGGTGCAATCTTAGCGCTTGGGATGGTATCTACTTTAACTAATATAGAGTCTTTGTTGGAACAACTTCTGCTATCAGTAAAGGTGTAGTAAATTTTATTATTGCCAATGGCTGCTGTGGCTGGATTGAACTGACCGCTTGCATTGATGTATGCGCCACCGCTGTATGTGCCACCTGCATTAGAAGCATGATTGATTTGTTTCAGTCCTGCATTTTTACAGAATGGTCCAGCAGGTGCAATCTTGGCACTCGGAATGCTATCTACACGAACAGAGATGGAATCCGTATTTTTACAACCTCTGCTATCTGTGAACGTATAATAAACTTTTTTGGTACTCACCCCAGCAATTAATGGATTGAATTTACCGACGCTATCGATATAAGTACCACCACTGAATTTACCGCCTGAGTTGGATGCATTGTTAATTTTCTTAACGCCTGCATTTTTACAGAATGGCCCTGCGGGAGCTATCTTAGCACTCGGGATGCTATCTACTTTTACAGAAATAGAATCTGTGTTTTTACAACCATTGTTATTTGTAAATGTGTAGTAAACTTTTTTAGTACTCACTCCTGCTATTAAAGGATTGAATTTACCAATGCTATCAACATAAGTACCGCCGCTAAATTTACCACCTGAGTATGAAGCGTTGCTGATTTGCTTGATACCCACATTCAAACAGAATGGTCCTGCAGGTGCAATCTTAGCGCTTGGGATGGTATCTACTTTAACTAAAATAGAGTCTTTGTTGGAACAACTTCTGCTATCAGTAAAGGTGTAGTAAATTTTATTATTGCCAATGGCTGCTGTGGCTGGATTGAACTGACCGCTTGCATTTATAAAGGCTCCACCACTATAAGTTCCCCCAGCATTTGATGCATGGTTAATTTGCTTAACGCCTGCATTTTTACAGAATGGTCCTGCGGGTGCAATCTTAGCACTCGGAATGCTATCTACACGAACAGAAATAGAATCTGTATTTTTACAACCTCTGCTATCAGTAAAGGTGTAATACACTTTTTTGGTACTCACCCCTGCAATTAATGGATTGAATTTACCGACACTATCGATATAAGTTCCTCCACTGAATTTACCCCCTGAGTTGGATGCATTGTTAATTTGCTTAACACCTGCATTTTTACAGAATGGTCCAGCGGGTGCAATCTTAGCACTCGGAATACTATCGACTCGCACGGAAATAGAATCTGTGTTTTTACATCCATTGTTATTTGTAAAAGTGTAATACACTTTTTTAGTACCTACACCTGCAATTAATGGATTGAATTTACCAACGCTATCAACATAAGTACCGCCACTAAATTTACCACCTGAGTATGAAGCGTTGTTAATTTGCTTAATACCTGCATTTTTACAGAATGGTCCAGCAGGTGCAATCTTGGCACTTGGGATGGTATCTACTTTTACTAATATAGAGTCTTTGTTTGCGCAACTTCTGCTATCTGTAAATGTGTAGTAAATTTTATTATTGCCAATGGCTGCTGTGGCTGGATTAAATTGACCGCTTGCATTTATAAAGGCTCCACCACTATAAGTTCCCCCAGCATTTGATGCATGGTTAATTTGCTTAACACCTGCATTTTTACAGAATGGTCCTGCAGGTGCAATCTTGGCACTAGGGATGCTATCTACACGAACAGAAATGGAATCTGTGTTTTTACAACCTCTGCTATCTGTGAACGTATAATAAACTTTTTTGGTACTCACCCCAGCAATTAATGGATTGAATTTACCAACGCTATCAACATAAGTTCCGCCACTGAATTTACCGCCTGAGTTGGATGCATTGTTAATTTGCTTAATACCTGCATTTTTACAGAATGGTCCTGCCGCTGCAAGCTTAGCACTCGGGATGCTATCGACTTTTACAGAAATGGAATCTGTATTTTTACAACCATTGTTATTTGTAAATGTGTAGTA
>JBBQIF010000021.1:0-14479 GCA_038324665.1 Bacteroidia bacterium | reverse complement strand
TTAAACTTTTATCTTGATCAGGAGGTCTCAATAGGAGGAACAGTATATAATTTTAGCTATGATTTTAATACTAAAGATCCTGATGAAGCAACATATACAAATGCTAAATATTATACATCATATTGGCCAATTAAAATTCTTGATATTGAAACTCCTGAAGATGGTAATAATAATTTACTTAATGTAAGGTTTATTAATACAAACTTTCAAGAGCCTATTATTTATGTGGATTTTGGAATGACCCGAACCTCTTGCAAATGGACAGGAGTGGGTGGTTACAAAAACTCAAATGTGGCAATATTTGAACTAGCTAAACAAGTATCTGTTAGCGCCCAAACAGTGCAATTGGTTTTACCCTGTTTAAAAGTTGCTGGAGATTTTCAGATTCTTCCATGGTTTAGTAGATTGTATTATTTTGATAGTAAAATAGGTAGCGAATCAGATAGGAGTCCTTTTGATTTTTTATTTGGTGAAATTACCTATAATGGGGTTGGTGGATATGTTTATGGACCCATTTCATCAGAAATCTTTGAAGAAGAAGTAAGAAACTATTATTTTCAAAGAAAAGTATGTATTCCGAAAGGACGGGGGCATAATATGGCGGCAGTTGCACAAACAGGAATTGGATTATCCGCAAATTCGGTGGTTTTTTATGCAAAAATTATAAGTGAATCTAGTTTGCCACAAACTTTATATGATGATGTTAAATATAGTAAATCAAAAGAAAGAGAAGGTATGTGCGAGATTCACACAGGAACTAATGTTTTGATGACTAATCAAAAAACAGGGACTTCCTCTTCTTTTACATATAATAGTGAAGAGTTTAGTGCGATAATGAATGGAAGTTTGTTAGGAAAGACGTTTCAATTGACCCTAACTAAAGATGAAATATTTAATATTCAAAATCTTATATTATTTTCATCTAATACCAAAGATCCGGATGACCCTGCCGATACAGATTTGGCGCCATCATATCATTCTTTAAGATTTGTCTTTGATATATTTTCTGGGGATAGTGATGCGAATAATTTTTATTATGGGAAGGCTCAAGTCAAGTTAAAAGGTTTTAATCGATTAGGGAATGATTTTATATTGTCAAATCTTGGATATACATCAGGACAATTATTAATACATACAGCAGATTGGATTAATTTCTCCTCATTAAGTGCTTCCGGACAATTAAATGGACTAAATGACATTTTAAAGAAATACCCGCATCCGGAATTCTCTACAACACAACTTGTTTCGATTTTGAGAGTAACACGAGATCCTAAAAACACGAATTATCCACTTACTGTAAAGCAGGCAATAACAAGATTAAGAAGACATTATTATGGAGTTTGGGATAAAACGGCTGAAGGTTTAAGTCCCGATGAGGTAAGTCAATATGAAAGAGCAAATGCACTTAATTTTAATGTATTTGATTATGCTATTCCTGATGCAGAAGAAGCTCCAGGAGAAAGATTGCCATTTGATTATTACTGGATAGCAACTCGAGCATCTAAAAGAGCAAAAAGTTATTTATTTTCCAAAGGTGACGAAAATGCAATTCGCGACAATCCAAGTCCATATATTACGGATCCTGATAATAATAATATTGATCTTGGACATTTATTGTTCAGTTTAGATGGTCTAATTAATAATTACTATAGTACACATGATAGATACAAAAAACTAGGATTTAGAACCAGCAATGATTTTACAGGATATATTGGGGATTTTCCTAATGCAGCAGCCGAATCGCGTTTATACAAACACAGATTTGAAGATCGGTTTCGACAATTCTTCTATCCAGAAAATAATGATCCAAATGATGTTGATATTGATCGCCTGTATGAAATTAATGCACCAGAGGCCGATTTGATAAGCGATGTTGATGCTTTTGGTATTTATAATTTATACAAGTTTTTTACAAAACCAGAGAATTCATCTAGCTCAATTTTGCCGTTAATCAATAATCAAAGAGAACTCACAATAGATTTTTTAATCGAATATTATTATAACGAGAATTATACTGAAACTGATAGTGTTAAGTTTCCCGTTAATCATAACTATAAATATAGATGGTTGAATTTTTGCAAAGGTTTTAGTCTGAAGAAGGATTCGGGGAGTAAAGAGTGGTATGGGGAGCCTGTGGAAGTTCCATCACCTTCATACATAGAAGATGATGATTTGAGCGATGTTGAAGAGGATGATAATTATATGTCACCAGATGGTTATGTTGTCTTTCAAGGTTTTGTAAAGAAGGATACGAGTACTCAAAAATATATTTGGGTAGCTGATCAAATTAACGGGGACGGTACTGAGCATCAATCTAAAGCCAAATTAAGGAAGAGAGCGGAAGCATTCGCTCATTTTTTTTACCAAAGAAATCTGGAGAAACGTGCAGTTGTTGGTGTACTTTTTGGCTATTCTGATGATACACCTTATTCAGATAATAGAATAATTATTTTTAAAATGCCAGATTTAGAAAAGAATACAACAACTCTTAAATCTATACGGTTCGAGCGAGCTGGAAAATTAAGTTTATTGCCAGAATTGAGTCGTTACATTGAGGACACTGAAAATGACCCAGACCCTGAAGATGTTAATACTTCAGATGAAGAATTGACATATGTTCTTAATAAATTTTTAAATTATGTGAAAGATAAATTTGAAATTGAAAAGGATGAAAGAGGATATTAAAACTCAAGTTAAGCTACAATGGTGGATATTATGGTTTGTTTGGAACCTTATTATGACTCCCAATTTGTTATTTTTTATATTATTTGCCGTTCCTGTTTCATCACATAGTTTACTTTTTGTAATAATGAATAAGTGGGATTTCACAGAAATCTTTTTTAGTCCGTATGATTATAATAGATTATTTTTACTTAGGGGATTTTGTTTCTTAATAAACTTTAAACTCAATTTTTATGTTGCTAAAAATATTGACAATAAAAGTTATGTAATAAAAAATACGTGCTGGATACTTAGTTTTTTATCATTGATAATTTCCATAATTTGTATTTTAAGTAGTATTCTATTTTGGAATAGTAATAGTATTCCTTTTCCTACTACTTATTGGCATGAGAGTTATTACAACTTCATAGAGAATATTTAAAATAAATTTATGGGCATAGCAATTCCTTTATCAGCATTGATTACTTTAGATAATTTACCAAAAGAATTATCGTTTTTAGAAGCAGGATTTTCAGAATTACTTGATAATATTTCTTTTGACGATTATCAAGTGGGATACTCAAATGATAACAAAAGTATTTCACATGCTCTGCATATAATAACAGAAGAAGAATTGGCCCTTAATATTCCGGGAGTGGGTCTGAGGTTATTGTTGAATCCCAATGGTGAAGGATCTTCTGGGTTTTGGATCAATATTCATGTCTATAAGGGCATATTGTTCTATTTCAATAAATTTAAATTATCCTCGTTTAGTGGCCTACTTGCTGACTTACAACAATTGTCTACCAAGTTTTTTGATGTTGAATCGTTTGTTCTATACTTAATATGTGCTAAGCACTTTGAATCAGGTGTTAATAAGTATGAAACGGCTTTTGCTGCAATTAATGAATATACCGGTTTAAATAACGAATACGATGAAAATCAAACTGTAACGGAAAATTTTAAGTTACTGGCAGAGGATATTTTTCAAAATTCAGGATATACTCCATGGGAAATTATTTATGTTTTGTTTATAAACGTAGATAATTTATCCGATGCCCAGCGAAGGGATAGATTTTCATTGATAATTGGCAAAATTTTAAATCCTAACTCGGAACTTACTTTTAAGGAACTGGAGAATGTAATTTGGAATGAGATTATTCCACAATTATCAGTTTCAGTGGAATTAACATTAGGGCTTGAAATATCTAGGAATATATTAATACCTGTTAAGGTGGACGGTGAGATAGAATCTGATACTTCAAAAAAAATAGTTCTGAGCTTAGCCCAAAGTATAATTCAATTTTCGACAAAAAGGGGAATTGAAATGGATTCCGATGTTGCTGTTTCGTTTCCTGAAGAATATCCATTAGGGGAAATTTTAGGAACAGGTTTTAGAGTTGGTTTTACTGGCGCGAGATTATATAAGGAAGATGGCGAAAATAATAAAACAGGGCTTTTCATTGAAAAATTGGATTTAATATTCCCTGTAAAGTTTAATCACGATGATGATAATTCAAATGGAGTTATAAATGGTTATGACATATTAATTGGTTCGGGAGGAATTTCAGGTTCTCTTGCACTAAGTGCCAAAGATGAAGAATCCGAAGAAACTCCGTTAGTAAAGGTTAGATTGGGTGAGGGTTTTAGTATTAGTTTGGATGAGTTCTCTGTAGCATTTCAACAAAATGCGATTATTAGTTCAAGTATTAGTGGGTCACTTATTGTCCCTGGTTTTAAAAATGAAGATGGTGATCCAGTAGAAATTGCAATTATGGCTTTTATTGGCACAAATGGCAATTTCAGCATTTCTGCATCGGTTGAAGATGCTGTCGATCTTCTCACCATCCCAGGAGTTTTAGAAATAAAAGTTAAAGAAATTGGATATGCTGAAGTAGGGGATCGTTCTTGTTTCCATATATGTGGGACACTTAAAATCCTTACAACCGAACTGCCGGGAATTGAGGGAATACCGGACATTGAAATCAAGAAGCTCACAATTTGGGACAACGGTAAAATGGAAATTGAAGGGGATAAGTTATCCTTACCCAAAGCATTTAAATTAAAGGTAGGCCCTGTTGCATTATCTGTTACAAGCATAGCTTTTGGTTCTCATGAACAAATGCATGGAGAACCAGATGATGGCCCGGTTTACCTAAGACAATATAAATATTTTGGATTTAGTGGCTCATTGAATACAGGACCTGGAGGTGTAACAGTACAAGGAGATGGAGTTAAATTTTACTATACAGTTGATGATAATGATGGAGAAAATGAAGAGCCTGTTAAAACCCCACATAGGTTTTTGAGGATTGAAGGTATTGGTATCGATATCAGAATACCCGGTGATGCCTCCGCAGAAGATGCAGATATATTGTTGAAGGGTTACCTTTCCATGAAAAATGCACCTGCACCTGAAAGTAGCAATCCTGAAATACCTGCGCCCAATCCCCAAAGGGAATTTTTGGGTTCCATTGAACTTAAATTGAAGAAACCCGAACTAACCGGTTCTGCAACTATGCGCATCAATCCTGATGAACCTTCCTTTATTGTGGATGCTAGTATCCAATTGGAGAATGGTATCAAATTAGGAACAACAGGGTTGGAAATTATTGGATTCAGGGGTTTGATCGGACAGAAGTACATAGTTGATAAATCAGGAGAAGAAGACTGGTGGCAGTATTATAAAAAACCAGAATTGGGTATCAATGTAAATAAATTTAGCCAAAATGATGGTTTCAGTTTAGGTGCAGGGGTATCATTGCAGACTGCTCCAGACAATGGCAAAGCCATGTCAGCCAAAGTGTTCTTTTTATTATCGGACAGGTTCTTACTGCAAGGCCAGGCAGCATTCATGAAGGGTCCGCAGGATTTAAGCAGTCCTGTGGATCCTCCTTTCAGTGCTTTTGTAGTTATTGATAAAAATGCCATTCAAGCAACTCTTGGAGTTGATTATCCACTCCCAACTAAAGATAGTCCTGGGGATGCTAATGGAAAAAAGGGAGCAATTGCGGATATACATGGCAAGGCAGAAATGGCATTTTTCTTCAGGAATGCTTCAGCGTGGTATATTAATGTAGGCAGGGATCAACCAATGACGGAGCGGATAAGCGCCAGGATGTTTGGCTTATTTGACACCCGGTTTTACATGATGATCAATAAGAACGGTTTGCGAACCGGAGCTTATGCAGAATTTTCTTTTCGTCAAAAATATGCCGGGGTAATTGAATTCGGGTTGGATGCCTATCTGGATATCAATGCCAGGATTTCTTTCAGGCCAAACCAGATTGGGGCATCAATTGCATTGGGAGGGCATGCTTATGCAAGTTTCCTTAAATTTAAATTTGGCTTGACTGTATCAGCAGAATTAGGTGCTGAAGCCTTTAAACCTTTTAATATACATGGTAAGTTTGGTGTGGCCCTTGATTTACCAAAACCGTTGAAGAATAAATCATTTGATGTTGAGTTTAATTGGTTCATTAATGACCCAAAGAATGTAGATCCTTTTGAATTAATGCCTATAGGTGATCCCAAATTGATACCGGCCAAGGCTACCCACATGCTCACACTTGAAACTTTCAACATGAATTTTGTCAATACTCCTGGCACCATTCCAGATTTTGATGATATTGGGTCTTCAGGATGGGATAAAGAATTTGACGAATGCATTATTCCTATAGATAGTTTCATAGATATTGATTTTGATGGCAGCCTCAAGAATAATACAAGCTACTCATCAACGAATAACACAACCAATGCCCCCGAAACAGGTGGTTTATTTATACATGGTAACCTGGACGCTACAGAAGATACTGAATTGGTGCCTCCACAAAGGGGCCTTTCAGACCAGGTACAGCATAAAATGGAAATTACCCATTTCAATATTAAATACTGGGATGGAGGTTGGAAGAATTACTATCCTTACGAAGCAATGTCTTCAATTGCTGACATACCCGAAGTTCAGACAATGATAAGTGGGAATGCACATTTCTTAAAGGAACAACCTGTGGTATTCTGGCAGGCATCTGCTCCAGGTAAGAAAAGCACGATCAGGGTCTTGGCAAGAAGTGTACTTTCCTACCTTAGCAATGAATTGCCCGGAAAACAAAAACTGGAGTATATGGGATACGGGGATTCTTTCCTGAAATGCGAGGAGGATCAGATCTCAGAATCTGTTATTAATTGGGAAAATATAGCGGTAAATTATGTTTTTGACAAGGATACAAAGGTTTCTTACCAGAATGTATTTATTAAGCCTAGAGGTAATGATGGTGTTGTAAAAGCCGAGGCTAATGAATTTGACAAGGACAATGGGTTAAAAATTATTTCAGCTGATGGTATTGAAATCGATTTTCCGGATGCTGTCGTAAAAATTATACCAAAAGTAGGAAGTGAAAATAATGCTATTGTCTTCACTTACCTGAAAAAGGAAAGCACACAAGATGATATAAACGGGTTACCTATTTATAGTTTTGTCAAAGTTTTGGAAGAAAAAGTTGAGGCGAATGATTTAACAACTTATGCAGGTTACAATGACAGTGCACACCCAATTGACAAATTGATTATAACAGTTATTCCGGGCCCTTCTTCATCTTTGTTGGACCAGGATATCCTATTACCAGTAAACTTTTGGATTCAGGATAGTTCAGGCCCCTCAATCAAATATGGGTCTCCATACATGCTGGATGAGTTTTGTATGTTTGAAAAGGCACTTACTCAATCTGAAATTACTGACTGGTATAAGAATAGCAATGTACCATCAAATCCACTTTGTCAATTTAATTTTGATCAGAATTTAACTGATAGCAGTGTCAATGGATTTAATTGTTCCAGGTCAATTAGTGGATCACCTGTTTTTGATAAAGACAGGCATAATGCGACTAAGAAAGCTATTTTTATGAATTCTTGGAATGCTTCACTAAAAATAGATCATGATGATCGTTTATCATTGGATGCAGGAAATTATAGTATTGGTTGTTTTTTCAAAATAACTTCCCAGATAAGTGATGGAACAGAGTATATTTTTCCCATATTTAGTAAAATGGGTTTTGGTGCTAAAGATTATTACTTTCAGCTATGTGTGGTGGTCCGTGAGGATTATTCTGGAACCAAAAATATTGAAATAATCTATTACAGAACGGCGGAATATGATTCCAGTTATTTCAGTGATATAGCCGCCAGCTTTACATCAGTTAATATCTGGCATCACTTAGTTGTAGTTGGGAACCGGGATACTGGAGTGTTATCCATTTATTTTGATGGAAAATTGGTTGGGACCGGGTATGTAAATGTTGATCCTGATGCTCCTACAACCACTACCTGCGAAGCTTATATTCATGAAATTTCTTATTATGATAAAAAGACCCATGAATATAATTTGACAATACCAGGCCAAGATCAGATTGATGAAGAAATACAGAAAATGAATGATGGGCTAAACAGCACCATTCAGGCTGTATGGCGTCCAAATACAAAGTTTGCCATTGAAATGACCACCAACGACAAGGTAAACGGAACAAATAATTACCGGAATTATTATTTTGGGTTCCAAACTGCAGGGCCTATAGGGCATTTTCACCAGACCCAAGAAACTTATACTGAGTTGGTAGAAGAAAATAGGGAGGATGAATATAAATTGGCCAACCTACGGCACTATATTGATTTTAACCGGTCAACCCCCGCTGCAAATGGCAATATTTTATTATCCAAACCTATCTTTTATACTTCACCAAAACTGAGGCTGTATTTCAGGACTCCTTTTGCATACGGCCTTTATAGCGATTGGGATTCATTAGGGGGTGCTGATGCCGTTGGTTCAAAATTAAAAGTAACTGTCAAGGATGCTTTGGATGACCTTGACGTGAATAAGTTAGAAGGTTCGTGGGTGCAGAAAAATAATCAAACTCAAATATTTGAGGATGAACTAATGTTGATGAGATTGGCAGGTCGAGGAGAAAACTGTTCATCCTTGGTTTCCGATATTACCAAAATCAGTTTTATGTCTGAATATGAATTACCGGATCTTGAAGCTAATAAATTATATACAGCTATCTATTATGCGGTTTATGATATACCAGATCAAGATATTCTCTCACAACAGGTACATAATTATGTGTTCTGTACTTCCAGGTATGCAGGTTTTGAAGAACAGATCAACAGTTTTGTCATCTACGATCAGGATTCGATTGAAAAGACAGCACTTTATAATTATATTAACAATTTCTCAGCCGAATTATCTGATGCAATTGATGTATTCACGAATGATGTAGGAGTTGATCCTGAACTAATTAAGAATTTTGCAGATACCTATGACAGGTTATTGAGTGGTGCATTAAAGGTAAAAGCTATGGATCCTGCCATTAGCACAGAGATCACGCTTGTTTTCGACAGTGATTCAGAAAAGATTTTGGGTTTATTGGTAAGAAACCCTGAACCATTTGTAGATCCCCGAATTAAGATAGAAGAACTTGATACAGGCCATCTGCCTGTAGCGGTCCTAGATTCAGAATCTGAAGTAGATTTTGACTATAAACAATTGTATAGCAAGGATAGAACGGCAGTTTATATCTCCCTGGAATCAATGGATATTCCAGAAGGCGAAATGACCATGCAATTCAAAAATATCATTTTTGACGACGGTTATCAACAGGAAGGAGATCCTGTTTCACTAGTATTCACTTTAACTAAACCATCATTGACATAATGAGTTACGGATTTTTAAAATTAAAAGAAATACGCTATACCGGTAGTGATTTTGACTCAGAAGAATTCGATTTAAATTTTACGGTTAATACTGTAACCAGTACCGAAACTGTTGAATTGAAACGGAACTACTATACCAAACTGGATATTCCATTAAAGGAATTATCCTACTCCACCAGTACCAGTATTAGCGTTGACCTTGTGGTGAGGCATAATGAAACCAGTGTATCGACTTCTATAAGCAATGTTACTCTTTTATTTGAGTCATCACTTGGACCACAATTGATCGAAAGACACCTTGAACTAACTCATCCAACCGAGCTTACTGAAAAAATATACTTGGATGCAACTTATGAATTCAGTCCTTACCCTGCATTTTATACTGAATACAAGGCTATGCTGGATTGCCTTAAGCGGATGGAGGAATTATATTTTGCATATTCTGACGGCGGTACCCTGGATGGGCTTTTCAACACTTTAAAGAATACCAAGCTTCCGGATCTGTATTCGGATTATTGGGGTATTGCAAGTGCCCTTAGTCTTACTACTTTGCTCCCAACTTACAACGGTTCGGAAACTTTTGTTGTAAATATTAATAATCTCAATGAAGTTAATGAGGCTATAAAGATCAATTGGAATGAAACAACTATAGGCTCCACGCTAATTTCAGCCGCTCAATCTGAGTTTAACACTTTTAAGACCGCTTTCCTTGCTTTAAAGGATGCACTTGAAGCGCTTGGGATATTCCTTTGTGACAAGTATTTTGAATGGAGAGGGCCGGGAGAATTATTTGAAGATTATGCAGAATTACAGAATTGTTTATGTAAATACGAAGCACAGTATGGGACTTTAAGCCCTACTGCTAAACTTCTGGTTGATGACATAAGGGATAAACTGGGCGATTTTTTAGGGGAAATTCAGGATTATGCAAAATCAAAAGGTTATGCAGGAGTGATACCTGCACCTTTTACAAGCAATATGTGCTCCCTTTTCGAACAGACAAGGGCTATTTTAGGATTTCTGAAAACATATTATAAAAACCCGGCAGGCCCAAAACAACCAATCCCAAATTAAGAATTTATGACAGTTTCAAATAAATATATCAGCCCAATCCCGCTTGAAACCTATCGTAAAAAATTGGTATCAATCCTTGAATTGATAGATGAGTTGAAAGAGGAAGCACCTGGCGTCTGTGACCCTCCACCTGATCCACCTCTTGGAGTAATACAATCTCCATATATTTACCTTCAGGCAGCGGGTTCTGACAATAGTGATGATACAGCCCAGGGGATACATTTAAGGTGGGCGCTTACCGGTGAATTGGGAGAGAAGCATATACCGAAGGGTTCAATGGCAAATAATGTATCTATGAATGATTATTATGCTGATTTTGGGTATATGAAAGACGATGATTATGTTAAAATTAAAAGAACGCCCTATACTAATACAGTCCCAATAGAATTTGACCTTTCTTCAGTTACTCCCGATACTGTCTTTACGGATGAAGATATAAGGAGATGGACTTTTCAGGTTTCTAATACTTATGGTGCAAAGACCATCAATAATACTGTCATCTTTTATTTTAACAATATAGCGCTTTATGATACCGTGGCTTTAACAATCAATGCCAATTCGGATCCTGTAGGGTTTATACAAGCTTTCAATGATTGTATTGAAATTGAGGTAGAGGGCAAACTGATGTTTGCTGCAGAAATTAATGTTGACAGTTCAGGTCCATCTGCAAGTTTCAGGTATGAAACAATATATTCTGCTGCTGCAGGTGTGTTAGCTTCACCCGGTATTACAAGCAGGAGCACTGCTACTGGCTCCCCTGATCTAACCCATAGAGTGGTTGGGGAGAATATGAGATTTATTAGGTTTCAATTGTTATCCGGTGACCCTAACGTAATAAAACTTGAAACGTATGAGGATTTTCTGAGAACAAGGGGAAGTGGGGATTGGACCGCTGCTGGTAACTTTGGATTAACTGATGATGATGACACAGTAGAATTAAGGTTAGAAGATACAGTTGGCGGGATTACGGTTAATCATGAATGGCCAAGGTTTAAGGATGGAGTTAAGGTAAGTCTTGTCAGTTATCTGGATAAGTGGGAGGCAACAGGGGGATTAAAGGATGCAGTTCAGAATTACCTGACTTTGAGTAAAACAGATTTACTGGCTACTTATCCATTAGAAAAGGATTTAGCTGAAAATGAAACGTCAGCAAAATTAGATGTAAGTTATCTTGAACTGCTGAACCTTGCTGCGCAGGATTTCCATGTAGCCAGGATGTTGGGCCTTGGCAGTATTGATGTTAATATTAATCTAAGTAATCATAATGATCAGTATGTTTACATAGCGATCTACACAACCAACCTGAGCCTTCCAATAGACAGGACTGCTGAATTGACAGACCATCTTTATATGAGTTTGCCAACCGCTATGACAGATTATAGGGTGCCTCTAACTCCAAAAGTAGTGACAATTGGCAATGGATTCCCAAATATGGATCCTTGTGCAGCTATCCAGATTTATGACCTATCAAATGGATATGCATGGAATAGCAAAGCAAGATTCCTGAATATCAATCGGAATAAGTATGATTACGAAATCGGATATGAAGGCTTTTTTGAGCAAACTATAGAATTTGATATCACACAGGTAGCCTTGCCATTTTTGTATGGTATACAGTTCAAGCTTCATGATGGGGATTTTGTAAAGCCGGAAATAACAGCTTCAAAAGATGAAGAGAATGACTATAAAGATTATGATTCAATATCAACTGATGATGTATTTGAAGTTATTCCCATATTATCGAGTATTAAAAATCCTATTTTCATCCATACGGAAAGAGAAGGAGGTAACCATGGATATGGATTGTATGCGATAAACTGGTTCAGCAGGGTTTCCGAAACGAGCGACCTGGAAGAAATTGAAACTGATTTTGACAATTGGCAGGCTCCCATAAAAGGACCTGAAGATATCAATGTCCTTTATATCCAGGAAGAAAACCCCAAAGTATTCACTACTTCAGAGGAACAAACAGGATTAAGCACAAGAAAAGGGGCCTTAGTTGCAGACCCTTATTGGACAAGGGTAACCTTTAACTGGAACCACCTGCAAAAAATGGCTTACCAGACTGCGGATACACTAGAGTTTTTCTTCAGGTTGAATCCGGCCAGGGAGGTCCAGGGACGTATTACAGGGGTGGTTGAAGATACCCTGGGTCATATTTGCACCATTACTTGTGGAAGTTATGACCTGATCAGCGGGGTTGAAGCGGAAACGATAACCCCCAATATGGCTAGTGGAGAGAGTTCCCATTTTATTGGGTCATACCTGATGTCAGAGCAGGGTAATTTTGAAATTACAGATGTCAGTGTGAGTTCCGGCATACCTACATTTACAGTTAATCAAAATTTGGAGAGGGAATCTTTTATTGATCCCGATAAGAAAGGAGAAATACTCTCAAGGTGTAAGTACATCAATCCTAAAGTTGGTGCAAGGTTTACGCTTTATGAAAACCTGTACAATGCGGGTAACTGGACAAAACTTGACCGTACCTTATCACTTGTTAATTTTAGTGAACGTGCAGAAAATATTCCATCTGACGGGGGTAAAGAATTTGTTGTTGGCGGTATACCAGATTCTTCGGCACTTGCAACTGTAGCCCTAATTGAGGATGAAGACCAAATGCCAGGACTTTATAGTATTGTATTTGATTCACCCGTGGAATTGGAAGACCATCCCGAAAACGTTTCCGGTGATGTTTTTTGGCATAAAGGCGTAATCAGAATTCCTGAAAATGTTTCAGGAGAATATAAAACCTTGCCAGTTGTAAAGATCGTTTCTCAAAACCCGCTTAGTGTTTTAGCTTATGATGCTGAGTATAATCTCAGCAACGAGGACTTTAAAGTTGTAAAAACAGGTTCAAGTGTTGATTGTAATTTTCACCCTGGCTATAGAGTATATCTCAAACCTGAACCATCGAATGACTTTGACAAGGAAACCATACAGGATTTTACCAATGGCAGGATCAATAATTTGATGATGGCCTTCAGGGCAAAGGACTCTTTAACAGGGAAAACCGGATCGTTGACAGTACCTGTTCCTTTCTTTGCCGTTAAGAACAGGCTCCCTAAAAAACCTTTGGAGCCAGTAGGCCCGTCATTTGCAACCAGGCCGGATATTTATGGAAAGTCAACATATACCATTGATCTTGAAATGGAAGCGGAAAAGCCTTTCTCCTTGTTATTTTCACGAACCAATGAAACTTTTGTTTTAGAGGCATTGTATGATGAATTAACACTTCCTGCTATTTATGAAGCTATTGGCTCGTTGGAACTTGATGAGGATGAGTCGAGCCGTTACCATGATCTTGTTAATTTGATTTTTGCAACAGATGAGGAAGATAATGTATTAGAAGAATTTGTTGAATATAATGATTATGCATTACCATTACCTGATAAAATTGAGTTTACAACAGAAACCTTTGAAGAAAAAATTATTGCCTGGAAAAAGGCTATCAGGGTAACATTTATCCCGATCACCGAAGAGGCGGTAATCTATTCTTTCATTAAACAGGATGGCACACCAACAGAAAATAAAAAGCCGATGGTTAGGGATGTCAATGGTCATTTGCTTAACCCATCTTTGGAATCTTTTGACCCATACCCAAGTGTAAGGAAGTATGTTTCTGAAGGAACCACCTATGTACGAATTACCGATTACCAGTTGGATGGTACATCAAAGAATTTATATTTTTATATGGCCCAGGAAATAAGTGACCAGTTAAGGATAAGTGATCCAAGTCCGATAATTGGTCCGGTATACTTGGTTAACTCTCTTCCTGCGGAAGCACCATATATTAAGAAATTTGAAACGGTCTTGGCAGTTCCTTCACTAGAAATAAGACCTGGTGTGAGATTTGAGATTAATAGTTATCTGACATCGGAAGATGTCGCAAAAGTTGCTATTTACCGAACGCTGGAGAAAGAAAATACAGCATCGGTAAGGACTATGCAATTGGCGACAACAATTAATGTTGACGATTCATTAGTTGATGATTTTATCAATGATGAAATTGTGCCGTTTGGTGAAGATATTTATTATCGCC
>JBBQIF010000020.1:0-14662 GCA_038324665.1 Bacteroidia bacterium | reverse complement strand
ATCGTAAGCGATTACATTATGAATACTTTTTGTGAATCCTAAATTCTTATTCGTCTGAGCGCTCGCAGTGCCAGTACCCTGAGCGGGGCCGAAGGGTACTTGACTAATTGTCTTCAAATAATAGGTTTGCATCGTTTGCATCTGACTATGCATGCCACTTGCAAAACTCACTTTTTTGTTTTTTGTTAATTGATGAGTTAATCCTACGCGTGGTTCCAATGCATTACTGTTGTTTAACATAAGTGTTTGAAAATGCAAGCCTGAATTAAGGGTGGTCCTTGAAGTAATTTTATATTGATAGGTAAAAAAGGATTGCAGCAAAAAGGTATTGCCTTTATTATTACGTAAAACATGGAAAGTGTTATTGTAATTGACACTATCGTTAAAATTGAACCGGATATTCTGTCCATTGATGCCAAGAGAAAAATTCTTTTGGGCACTTTTCTTATAGTTTAAAGTAGAACTAAGAATGTACCGCGAAAGGGTGGAATTATCTCTGTATTCGGGCCTCGATCCTCCCGACCACACAGAATCCTGAGAGGTTTTTACGCCTGTATAAGTGGCTCCTATAGCGGTTTTTAGAAATAAATTAGAAGTAAAAAAGTGTGTATAAGCTGCACCAGTCACGCCCATATTTGTTTTGTACTTTAAATCTCTGTTAGCATTGGCATATAAATTAGAAGTATCGGAATTATCAGCATTGCTAAAATGGATATTACTTGTTCCGCCTATTCCAAAAATACTAAGTTTGTTCTTTTTTAATGGTACATCCACTTTAAAAGTAATATCCTGGTAATAGGGGATGGCTGTACCTGTGCCAAAATTGAGACCAATTTTCTGCAAAATAGCCAAGGTGGAATATCTATAATTGATTAAATAAGAGGCCTTACTTTTTTTAGAAAAAGGTCCCTCAACACCAGCCTCAAAACCGTTGAATCCAATTTGCCCGGTGTACTCGGTTTTATTTCTATTGCCATAGCGCATTTGCAGGTCGAATACCCCAGCGGTAGCATTGCCGTAGTTAGCAGGAAAGGCACTGGTTATAAAATCTGATTTTGCCAGTACATTATTATTAAGGATACTAACAGGACCACCGCTTGCACCCATTGCTCCAAAATGATTGGGGTTGGGAATGTCTATGCCATCCATGCGCCATAATAATCCTTGCGGGGAATTCCCTCTGATAATAATATCATTCCTTGAGTCATTATTGCCAACAACACCTGCGAAATTACTTGCCATCCTTGCAGGATCATTCCTGCTACCGGCATATCTTCGCGTGTCTTCTATGCTAAAACTTCTTGCACTAAGTGAAATATTGTCGTTATTAACTGAATTTTTTCCTTTAGTTCTAACAGATGCACTTTTCAACTCCAATATCTTTTCTGTCAATTCTACGTCAAGGGCTGTCTCTTTTCCACTAACATGATTGATATTATTTGCAAAATAATCATTGTAACCCAAAACGCTAATCCTGACGTTGATTCTACCAATTGGTACATTAGGAATGTTGAAATAACCACTTGAGTCCGCTTTGCCAGAGGCGATAATGCGGTTAGAATCAATAATTTCTATGATAGCTCCTTTGACTGGCTGTTGTGATGGTGCATCCACGATTCTACCCCTTACAGTTTGGGTATACTCCTGAGCGAATATTGATGTTGCAGAGAGGGAAACGAGTAATAGAAGTACTTTACAATTCATGGGGCAAAAGTATAGGTATCAGCTAAAACCAGAATTAACATTTGTTAATTTATCGGTACGTTTATCGATTTTCTGATTCGACTTAAACTCTCTGGTTTAATGCCAAGGTAGGAGGCGATATGCTGTAATTTAGCAAGTTGTAACAATTCAGGATTCTGTTCCAGTAATTCCAGATAGCGCTCGGTGGCGGATTTTGATAAAAGACTTATTTGCCGTTCCTCCTTATAACTGAGGTAACATTCGGCATTCAGTCGGCCTAACCTTTCACCAGTTGGGGATATTCTGTAGCACTCATATAAATCCGCATTGTTTATGCTTAACAATAAGGTGTCATCAAGTGCTTCTATGTATAAATTCGATGGGGTTTGAGATACAAATGAACTGTAGCTGCTCGCAAAATTATTGGCGGTAGCAAATTCAATTGAGATATCTTCACCTGCGTTAGTAATGGTATATAACCTTACCGAACCACTGACAATAAAGGATAAATAGTTTTCAATATCACCTTCTCTCAGGATATTGCTACCTTTCCTGAATCTTCTTTCAATTAACTTTGACTGAAAAAGGTGCCACTCATCATCATTGAGGATGGCCTGACTGTCGAAAAAGGAACGAAGTAGATTTTTCATTCACTTAATAATTAAAGGTCTATCTTGTTCCCATGGCCTTTAAATGCGCCACATGCGATGCTAGTGCATACCTTGTTTTGGTATGTTCCAGGTAGGGTACATTGTATTCTTGACAAACTTTTTTAACAATAACACTGAGGGCGGGGTAGTGAACGTGAGAAATATTAGGAAATAAATGGTGTTCAACTTGAAAATTAAGACCACCTGTAAACCATGACCAGAATTTGCTTTTTGTGGCAAAGTTGGCTGTTGTCTTTAATTGGTGAACGGCCCATTCGTCTTCTACTTTTCCAGTAGCGGGGTTGGTTTCAGGAAAATGTGTTTCTTCGACAGTATGCGCCAGTTGGAAAACAACACTCAACACAATCCCAGCAAAGAAACCGTAAGTTAAAAATCCTATAATCCACGCTACAAAACCAACAGTATATATAGGAATAATGACAAATAATACGAGGTGAAGGGCTTTAAATCCCCAGAAAGTAAAATGATCCATGAAGGTCATTTTCTTAATAGGCATTTCACCTACTTTTTTAGTAAAATACTTTTTATAATCTGTAAAAAATATCCAATAGATATATAGCAGAGAATATGCGGCAAGGAAATAAATGTGCTGGTACTTATGTATCTTATATTTCTTTTGTGTTTCACAAAGTCTCAGAAAAGGCTTGGCATTGATATCATCATCAACACCATCAATGTTAGTAAAAGTATGGTGAACAATATTGTGCTTGGTTTTCCACATAAAAACATTGGCACCTAGAAAATTAAGTGACAAGCCAGCCAGCTCATTGATCCATTTTTTACTACTGAAACTGCCATGTGCACCATCGTGCATTACGTTGAAGCCAATAGCCGAAGTGAGAGCGCCTAAAAGCAGGCATTCAATCAAATTTAATACAATATAGGGTGAACTGAAGAACACGAGATGAACGTATACAATAAGGAAACTGCTCACCAAAATTATGGCTTTTGTGTATAGTTTTATATTGCCGGTTTTTATTGTTTTAACCCTATCAAAGTATTCATTCACTCTATTTCTTAATTCAGAATGGAAGGAATCGGTTGGATTTAGAAACTTTGGTACTATCATTATATATTTTATAAAGTGTGGCGCAAATTTAAGGGTATTATTTCTAATTATTTCTCCTTTTGGGCAAAAGTCAGTTAAATGGGCGTCAAAGCGTGACTAAAGTCTTATTTTGAAAGATTTTAAATTTATTTTTTGTAATTTGGTAAATTATCTTATTTTTGCACTCCTTAAAAAGGGGGCTTAGCTCAGCTGGTTCAGAGCATCCCGCATTACATGCGGGAGGGTCAGGAACGAAAGTAGCAAAAAAGGAAAAAGGGGGCTTAGCTCAGCTGGTTCAGAGCATCTGCCTTACAAGCAGAGGGTCACTGGTTCGAACCCAGTAGCCCCCACCAAAGAAAGTCACTGCAAGGTGGCTTTTTTTATGAGAACTAATTTATGTGTTATTGCTATATTCTTTATTCAGAAATAAGAAACAAATATTACGTTGGCCAGTCATGTGATGATTTGATGGAACGTTTACGAAAGCATAATTCTGACCATAAAGGATTTACCGGTGGGATTGAAGATTGGGTATTAAAGTATAAGGAAAGTTTTGCGACGAAAGCCGAAGCGATTAAACGTGAGAAAGAAATAAAAGGATGGAAAAGTCGTAAACGGATAGCTCAGCTAGTTCAGAGCATCCCGCATTTATAATGCGGGAGGGTCACTGGTTCGAACCCAGTAGCCCCCACCAAAGAAAGTCACTGCAAGGTGGCTTTTTTTTTCGCGCTACCGTCTTTCATCTAAATTAATAAACACCACCGGTGTTGTTTACCTGCTTCAGGCACCTTCTGGAATAACGTCGCTTTTATCCTTTGCCTTTTGATATCAATACATTATGTTCCGCCCTGTCATCTGCTAGTAAAATCAAATCGTCCTTCATTTCCACGCCATCAACTGTTACTTTCATTTTTTCACTAGAAAGGGTTTGCATCACTTCAATATGATAGACTGTATTTTTTTTATACCGATAGTGCACTTTGAATGATTCCCATTCTTTCGGAATGCAAGGTGAAAATTTCATTTTATTTCCTTCCACCTGAATTCCAAGAAACGATTCTGTAATTAAACGGTATAGCCAGCCCGCAGAGCCAGTGTACCATGTCCAACCCCCGCGCCCTGCATGAGGTTCACGGGAATAAACATCGGCAGCCAACACGTAAGGTTCTACTTTGTAAACGGCAATTTTTTCGGCAGTGGTGCCATGATTCACAGGATTAATCATGTTTAATAATTCCCACACATATTCATTATTTCCCAACTTTGCAAATGCCATAATCATCCATACAGCAGCATGCGTATATTGGCCTCCGTTTTCTCTTACGCCAGGAACATATCCTTTAATATAACCAGGATTAAGATCAGATTTATCGAACGCAGGCTCCAGCAACTGAATAATGCCGACCTCTTTTTGAACCAAATTTTTATAGGCTGATTCCATAGCAGTATGAATCAGGCTTTCATTTCCACCGCCTGACAAAACCGACCAGCTTTGGGCAATAGAATCAATTTTACATTCTTCATTTGTTTTAGATCCCAAGGGCGTTCCGTCATCAAACCATGCACGTTTGTACCATTCGCCATCCCAAGCATGTTTATCTATGTTTTCTTTTAATTTCTTCGCTTCATTTATGCAAGTATCTGAAAATGCCGTATCGTTATGCAAGATGGCAGTTTCTGCAAAACGATTAAGTATCTCATAAAGAAAAAATGCGAGCCAAACACTTTCACCCTTTCCATGCTGACCAACTTTATCAAATCCATCGTTCCAGTCGCCAGTACCTATTAATGGAAGCCCGCGTTCGCCAAATTTTAATCCATGTTTAATAGCCAATACACAATGCTCATAGAGTATCCCTCGCAAACCTGAATTTATAGGAAGATCGAAATAAGATTCTTCTCCGGGTATTAATAATCGGCCATCTAAAAAATTAGCTGTGGTATCCAGTATGCTAATATCTCCCGTATGTTTAACATAATAGGAGGTTACCAATGGCAACCAAAGGTAATCGTCTGATATTCTTGTGCGCACACCACGTCCCACCGGTGGATGCCACCAATGTTGTACGTCTCCTTCTTTAAATTGTCTTGAGGCACTAAGTAAAATTTGTTCTCGCGCAAGTTCTGGTCTGGTATGCAGCAAAGACATCACGTCCTGCAACTGATCCCTGAAACCAAATGCACCGCCTGACTGGTAGAATCCACTTCGGCCCCAAAGTCTTGATGAGAGGGTTTGATAAATAAGCCAACCGTTCGTAATGATATTAATGGCAGCATCCGGCGTTTCCACCTGTAGGGTGCCAATGGTTTGTTCCCAATACTCTTTTACTTTGGTCAATGCATCTGTTGCCGCCGCGGCTCCCCTGAATTGTTTGGCAATCATACAGGCTTCATTGGAATCATTGCCTGCTCCAAGCCTGAAAATAATTTCCTGTTCTTCGCCTTCAGCCATAAAGAAAGGAACTTGTATAGCAGCACAGGGGTCTAAACCAAGCCCGATTTTTCCGGAAAGTTTTACTCTGGACATGCCATCTGGATTCTGCAAATTGCCATTACGGCCAATAAATTCTGTGCGATCACCAGTAAAAGTTTTTTTCAAATAATCAACATCAAAAAAGGCCACTCTGTGATTAAACTCGGTGTTATATTTATTTTTTGCAAACAGTGCCCCGCTGTCCGGGTCAATTTCTGTATGAATATGCATAGCGGTTTTTGTTCTGTTATCGCCCAAAACCCATTCAATATAGCCGGTGGCAGATAAATTGCGTGGACGACCTGATTGGTTCCGTATTTTTAAAACGGTGAATTTAATGGCTGATACCATATCAACATAAACTGTCATTTCCGAATAAATGCCATCCTCAATATGTTCAAAAACACTATAGCCAAATCCGTGACGGGTAATATAAGGCGAGCGACCACTTGAAGGTAACAATGTAGTTGACCAAAAATGACCACTTTCTTCATCTCTTAAATAGTAGGCCTCTCCGCTTGTATCAGATACAGGGTCATTGCTCCAAGATGATAGTCTTAATTCATGTGCATTTTCTGTCCAAGAATAAGCCGACCCACTTTCTGAAATAACAGTACCAAAATTTGGATTCGCTATCACATTTACCCATGGCGCGGGGGTTTTATTTTTGTTATCTGTTATAATAACATATTCTTTTCCATCAGGTGAAAATCCTCCAAGGCCATTAAAGAAAGTAAGCTCTTTTGGCTGTGGGAGGTCTGCTAAAAACAAGGGATGAGTTTGACTTTTATCTATATAGGGAATGGTCGCTCTACCAAGTTCTTTTCGTTTAACATGGTCTGCCAATGTGCCACCACTATCGGCAATAATGATACGGGCTACGGATTGAAATAATATGCGGTCTTCATTTGAAATCTGGTCTGAAGCTCGTATAAAAATACCCCCTTTAGTGCCATTTAATTCTGCTGGAATAAGTGCTTGGATATCGTCTTGAAAATCCTGTCTGTACCCATTATGTTCTTCATTCCAAATCACTAAATCTACCACAAGCCCTTTTATGCGCCAGTAAGCATGTGCCTGAATCATTTGCTTTACAAATTTTATGTTTTCCTGGTTTTCAATTTTTAGAAGAACAATTGGTAAATCTCCTGAAATAGAATATCCCCATAAACCTGATTGTTGACGGTGGTTGTTGATGAGAATGGAAGGGTCAGCACGAAATGAAGCATTTGCATATAGAATAGAACTTGCCATTCGTCCATATAACTGTGCATCTGCTTCGGAGGCATTTAACTGGCGAAGTACTACCTGGCTATGTGTCCACGCCATTTCAAATACGCGATCTTTATGGGGGGTATTATCCTGATATTTATTTATCAAACTCTGGCAAATTTCCCTCGTTTTGGCTATGCCTGTTACCATATCAATAGTAATGGTTTCCTCAGGCGCAAGGGTTATTCTATAGCGGATGGCGACAATTGGATCTAGCACGGATCCCTGAGTGCCGCTCAATTTGCCAGGATTGTTCATGGCTTGCGGATTAACTATAGAATTGCCATGACCAATAAATGTCATCCTATCTGTTTCGTACGAAATTTCTTCAGCAACTTTACCCTCTGTAGCCATTAAATGGAACATCCATGGCGATTGTTCCTCAGCAGATCTCGGTCTGCGGGTACATAAGATTGTATTTTGATGAGGAATAATTTCGGTTTGAACAAAAAGATTACTGAAGGCCGGGGCTATTAAATCCGATGCGGCAGAAGCTAGCACCACTTCTGCATAACTTGTGAACTCTAGTGTTTTGGGGATACCCGAGCAGTTTGTCACTTGCAGTCTGCGCATCTCTATATCATCTTCTGGCGAAACAACAATTTCTGTATGGACATCTATTTCATTTTGGGTGACATGAAAATCTACACGACCCTGCGAATAGGCTACTTCATATTTCTCTGTTTTTTTAAGTGTCGGCTGATGGGTATTAGACCAATAGTTTCCGTTTTCCAAATCGTGGATATAGCAAAAAGTACCCCACTTATCACAGGTTACATCTTCGTTCCAGCGGGTAATTGCAATATCTTTCCATCGACTGTATCCGCCGCCTGCATTAGTTATCATTAAATGGTATTTTCCATTGGATAATAATTGTACTTCGGGTATTGAAGTGTTTGGTGTATTAAGTACCCTAGTTTCCTGGCCACTTGCTAAATAATTGCTATCTGCTATATCTGTAGTGTGCGCAAAAAAGGAAGTTGCTTTTGGAATCCTTTCCTGCAATAAGAGGAGTGTTGCCTTAAACTGTGGTTCCAATTCAAACAGTTTTTGCATCGGTTTATCTAGAAGGAGGTATGCTAATGATAATAAACTCATTCCGTGGTGATGTGCCATATAAGAATAGACAATGGCATTGGATTGTCCGCGTGGCAACCTTGATGGTGTGTAATCTATCGCTTCATAAAACCCATAGTTTCCTTCTATTCCTTTTTTCTTAAGTCGCTCCAGATTTTCACAAGCCTCCTCTGGTGCTACCATCAAAGCTAATGCGGATGCATAAGGTGCAATTACGGTGTCTTCTTCAAGTCCTCGTTTTAGCCCAAGTCCGGGAGCGCCAAATGCACGGTATTGATATGTGGAAGTAGCATTGATCATATTATAACCCGATTCAGAAATGCCCCATGGCCTGCCTGTTTTCTTGCCGTATTTGATCTGCCATTCAACGGCTGTTTTACAGGTTTGATCGAGCAATGTGTTTTCAAAAGTAGGCATTACCAAAAGAGGCATTAAATATTCGAACATAGAGCCACTCCATGATAAAAGAATCGAACTGCCGTCAACATTAGTTAGTAATCGGCCTAATGCAAACCAACTGTCTTCAGGGAGTTTTCCTTGTGCAATACAAACAAAGATACAAAGCCGTACTTCAGAAGCGAGCAAATCGTAATAGCTTGCATCAATCCTATGTTCCTGAACATTGTAACCAATGGCAAACAAGTGGCTTGATGAATCATATAAAAAATTCCATTCCATGTCTGCCAACTCATTACATTGCTTCGCAAGATTTTCAGATGTAGTTATTAATTCACTTGCCTGATGAATCGATTTTGTTAATGCGACTTGACATATTTCAAGCCAATTATTATCATCAGAGGTGTTACTTTCTTTCTGCTTATTATTTACTTCAGACTGTAAGTCTTTTGTTTTTTTAAGTAGGTCATACCACGAAACATTGGCGTTAGGAGAACTAATATCATTGAATACAAAAGGTGCAGACTTCAATAAAAACCAAGGCATGAAAATTTGAATATGTTGATTTACTTGCTCTAATTGTAATTTAAGCAGTTGCTTCCATCGATATGTTTCACTGTCCGGATCTCCATCTGGTAGTTCATCTACTAAATTAATTATTTTTACCAAACCTTCCTGGCGTTTTTGTATTTCATCTAAAGTAGTTAATCTAGCATTGCAGATTGAATCCAGGGTTACATAAAGTTGTTCCGGCAGTTTAATGTTGTTTTCATTTATCGTGTCTGCCAGAACATTAATTGTGTCACGAAGGCCCTCGAATAGCTTTATACTTATTGCTTTTTGATGTGGCAATGCCAATAAACCTTGTCTTAGTACTAGCAAATGACCAGCAAGGTTTCCGCTATCAACAGTGGAAATATATTTTGGTTGAAGTGGATGAAGTGTTTCCGTATCGTACCAATTAAAGAAATGACCATTGTACCGTTCCATTTTCTTCATTGTGTTGATGGTTTTCCCTGTTCGTTCTAAAAACTGGCTGCTGGTTATATAGCCAAAGTCGCATGCGCTCAGGTTGGCCAATAGTGAGAGGCCAATATTTGTAGGAGAAGTGCGACGTGCTATTTGTACAACAGGTTGTTCTTGGTAATTATCTGGAGGCAACCAATTCTCTTCAGCAACGACGAAACGTTCAAAGAAACTCCAGGTTTTTCTGGCAAGTTTTTGAAGAAAAATATTTTGATCACGGGTGAGCACCGCACCCTGTTTTGCTAAAGGTTTACTGGCAAACCAGGCAATAAAGGGAGCTATAAACCACAAGAGCAATATGGGTAATGCTACATACAAATTTTCTGGTGAATAGAATGCTAAAAATATAAAGACAACTACTGAAAGAACTGGTTCAATCCACATCGATTTATAAGAATTACGAAAACTGGATTGATCTTTAAGTGCAACATGGGAACTCGGGTTCCATTCAAGCAGATTTTTTTTAGTTATAATCATTCTCCACAATGTGCGCATTATGGCGGTCAGATTTGCAAATGCCTCATAAGGAAGGCAAATGAGTGAGAATAAAGTTTTGACAGTTATATCCTTGAGATTGTGTAAAGAATTTTCAAGGTGGTATCTTAACTTAACATCCTTTGGCTTACTAATGGTATCCCAAATTGAGGTGACAAAGATGGGGAAAACAATAATTCCTGAAACGGCAATGGTCCAGAATAATGCAGAGGGAAGGATGAGCCACGCTAATAACAATAATACTGTTAACGCAATAGGCACGAGACTGCGTCGCATATTGTCAAATATTTTCCAACGTGACAGAGCAGAGATGGGGTTTTTATACAAATGATTTTTGCCGCCCTTAACCCATGGTAAGATCCATGGAAAAATCTGCCAATCGCCACGTGTCCAACGCAGCCGCATTTTCATATCTGCACTATAAGTTGTAGGGTATTTCTCGAACAGTTGAACATCGCTCAATAACCCCGAGCGGATATAACAACCTTCTAAAAGATCATGACTAAGAATACGGTTTTCTAAAAACTTATTATCAAGCACTTTTTGAAAAATTTCAACATCATAAATCCCCTTGCCAATATAAGAACCCTCGCCAAATAAATCCTGGTAAACATCTGATGATGCACGTGTATATGGGTCAATACCCGGTTCATTTCCATGCATGCGCGTATATCTCGATCCTGTTATGTCCGGCAAGCTAATAGTTACCCTCGGCTGCAATAAGCCGTACCCTTTTGTTACCCGCTTCTTTTTTTCATCATACCAAGGCCGGTTCAAAGGATGTGCCATAGTTCCAATTAATTTCCATGCGGAACTGAGGGGTAATTGTGTGTCGGCGTCTAATGTAATTACATATTTTATTTTCGGGAAAACAGATTGATCACCTGTTATCAATGAAAAATCTTCTTTTGAAATTCCTCTTAATAAGGCATTTAAATCCGAAAGCTTACCGCGTTTTCTTTCGTAGCCCATCCATACGTTCTCCTGTTGATTCCATTTGCGGGGGCGATGAAAAAGAAAGAACAGGTCATTATTCACCCTTTGATATTTTTTATTCAGCGCTGCAATTCCATTCTTTACAGTTTCTAAAAGTACCTTATCATTAGGAGTTATTTTATGCAAAGCATCCGTATAATCTGTTAGCAAACCAAAATGTAAATGTTCTTTCCTATTAGCCAAAAACCTTACTTCCAGCGCCTCTATAAGATTTTCGATTTCAGTAACAGATGTAAGCATTGCTGGAATTACAACCAAAGTACTGGATGATTGAGGTATTTTCTTGGAGTAATCCATCCGTGGTAAGAGGTTAGGCTTCACTAGGAGTGTAGCAAAAAAATTAACAACTGAGATGGCGAGCTGACTTGCACATAATATGGCAAGAAAACTAACTAACCCAAGCAGCCAATTATTGTTTGTTTCTGTATTTACTTTAAAAAAAATGGCAGCTCCTATGCCGGTGGATATTAATATAATAAAGAATAAATAAGTAGGAAAAGCATACCTTTTTAAGTTATGCATCATTCTCTTATTTCCAGGTACCCTCATTTTTACCGCTTTTTTCGTTTGTTCTAATCCTTGCCCTATTAGGTAGTAGCCTATATGTGCAGCGCTTTGATCACTTGTAGGTAGTGGTGCATTCTCATGCATTAATTGTATGGCCATGCGGGCAACTCCTTCTTCGCTTACAAGACTTTTCTTTGAAATGCGCTCTACAACATGACGATAACGGTCACGCGTAGCAAAATCCATCAGCCCATAAATTCCATCATTATCTTGTAGCAGTATTTCTTCAACAATGCTGTGCGACTCAACAAAGTTTCTCCAATCCAATGCTCCCAATAACCGAAGACTTCCAATGCTGTTGCTTATAGAAACCTGGTCTGCAGCCTGTTTTTGATTTTCGGCATTTACCAATTCGTTACCTGTTAAGCCACTTGCGGATAATTGCTGTTCTATCCAGTTCAGTACTAATGCCAGATCGGGTCCTTTACCGCGTAACTGGCGAATTAATTCTGACACAAATGCACCAACAATCGGAGGGTTAGATCTGGCCATATCGGATAGAACCAATATGAGTTCTTTAGGTGTTTTTTCTGCAGTGTCTATCATTTTCCCCGCCCAATAATCTGCAAGGTTCCGGTCAACTTTATCAATAGCGATACGGGCAGAGACACGCCGAATGTTTTCAATCAGCGCAAGGCGCAGCATAATAGGAATAGACCACAATTCGCCCAATTTTAATTTTGTTATTGTTTGATATGCTTTCACAAAACGGCTAAGGCTTTCAATGTCTATTCTTCCATCGCTATGCGAAATTATCTGGAGGACAATGTCGTAACTCCGTGTAACACCAGGAGATATGCCGTTTATGAGCTGTGGTAAATCTTCGCTGTAATTTTTAGGAAAATGCGTTTTAGCTAACCGAATATGCTCTTCAATCAGGTAAAAATTATCTATCAACCATTCTCCGGCTGGTGTTACCTGGTAATTTTTTTTAATTGAATCAGTTAACAGTTTTCGTACGGCCTGTAAAGTGTTTTCATTGTTTGCCAAACGTTTAAGCAGATGATCTTTTGCAAGGTTTGTGCTCAATTTATGTCTTGAAGCCAGTGTTTTACCGAATCGCTCAATTTGATCTGAACTAAACAGTTCTTCTCGCAAAGGTTCTTCATTTAAGTAATTGAAATAAGTATCACTAACTTGGAAATATTTTCTCATATTGGATATGAGTTCATGTGCTGCGGGAATCAATTTTAATTTCATTCGTTTGTTTAATTTAACGCCAATGCTGTATTAACAATGGTTTGTGCTTCATTCGTAATTTTTTTTACATCCATTCTCTAATATTTATTGTTTTTAATATAACTCATTGCCACTTAAAATTCCTTTTTCAAAACAATCAAGATTATATATGGTGGTATTCGCAATGTTCATTAATGCGGTATCTGTTAAGAATGCCTGATGACCAGTGATGATAACATTTCTGAATGTCATTAACCTGGCAATGGTATCATCCATTAAAATGTCTTCGGAATGATCTTCAAAAAATAATCCTTTTTCTTCTTCATACACGTCCA
Organism: Bacteroidia bacterium; assembly: GCA_038324665.1. Taxonomy (GTDB): domain Bacteria; phylum Bacteroidota; class Bacteroidia; order NS11-12g; family UBA955; genus JABMMZ01. Next base: position 1,444 of record JBBQIF010000020.1, on the reverse strand, counting down.
TTCCAAAGTATCCAATCTTGCCTGATTTAAGGCCTTCAATAACAGCTTTGGTGTCTAATAATGCACCGCGACTGGTATTGATAAGCATCACTCCTTTTTTCATTCTTGATATACATTCATGATTGATAATATACTTCGACTCATTTGTCAATGGAGCATGAAGAGTAATGATGTCACACTCTTTACATAATGTTTCACAATCAGTGTATGTAATATCAAATTGTTTTTTTAATGAATCATTTTGAATCGGATCGAGCGCTAGTATTTTACAACCAAAGCCATGTAAAATCTTGATTAGCAGACTTCCGATTTTACCGGTTCCTATTACCCCCACCACTTTCTCATGAATATCAAATCCTACCAAACCATTTAAAGTGAAGTTTTGCTCCATAATCCTGCTATGAGCAGGTATTAATTTTCTGTTAAGGGCTAGAATTAATGCAAGAGTGTATTCCGCAATAGCATACGGCGAATAATCGGGGACTCTGGCAATTTTTAAATTCAATTCTTTAGCTTTTTCGACATTCACATGATTGAAACCGGTTGAGCGTAGGGCGAGAAAATTTACTTCTTGCCGTTTAAGTTTCACAAGAATATTGGCAGAAGCATCATCGTTGACAAAAATGCTGATCGCTTCACAGCCTGAAGCTAGGTTTTCAGTTTGTTCACTGAGGCATGCTTCTATCCACTTTATTTCATGCTTGCCTTTGTTAGCATCAAGCAGGTATTTCTTCTCAAAATTATGTGTACTAAAAAAAGCTGTTTTCATTTTACCTTTATCTTTTTGGAAACCGGTGTTTCCATCTTTTTTTCAGCTAAAGCAATATTTTGAATGCCTTTTATCAGCGCATCTGGATTAAATGAAATACTGTCAATTCCCTGCTCTACTAAGAATTGTGCATAATCCGGGTAATCGCTTGGAGCCTGCCCGCATAGACCTACTTTTACACCGGTTTTTTTGGCAGTTGAAATCAATTGTCTTATTAATTCTTTCACTGCTTCATCACGCGCATCAAACACTTCGCTTAATAGCTCTGAATCACGGTCGACGCCAAGTGTTAATTGTGTCAGATCATTTGAGCCGATGGAAAAACCGTCAAAAAGTTTTGCGAATTGTTCTGCAAGAATGATATTGCTTGGTATCTCTGCCATCATATAAAGTTTCAGTTTATTCTCCCCTCTTTTCAGTCCGCATTCCTCCATCACCCTTATAACTTTCTTCGCTTCGAGAACAGTTCTACAAAAAGGGATCATGATTTTTACATTGGTGAGTCCCATTTCTTCACGCACAATCTTTATTGCGCTACATTCCATTTCAAAACCTTCGCGATAAGCGGGATGATAATAACGCGATGCGCCTCGCCAGCCAATCATTGGATTTTGTTCCTTCGGCTCAAATTGATTTCCTCCAATCAAGTTAGCATATTCATTGGATTTAAAATCA
>JBBQIF010000019.1:0-14804 GCA_038324665.1 Bacteroidia bacterium | reverse complement strand
CGAGTATTATCTGTGCTGCAATCATCGGATACTATTATTTCTGACGGGGCTAGTAGTTGTTTAGCCGCACTGCGTATGGTTTCTTCAATATACAAACATTGATTATAGGTAGGGATACAAACGGATATTTTCATGTTTTATGCTTTTCTTGAAATTGTTTTTATCGTTTTTTCTCCCATCAGAACCGTCTTCTCTACCAATGTTCTCCAGAATACCACCTTCCATTCTGTTTGCCGAGCAATAAAATAAACAGTAACCATTACCAGTGTAATTAAGCCTGCTTGATGTAATCCGTTTGTTTTATCATAAGGGAAAATTGAAGCGAATAAAAATAACATAGGGAGGTGAAAGAGGTACAAGGTATAAGAGCAATTACCAATTTTCATTGTAAAAGCTAATATTTTTTCAATAATTCTTGAACTAAATTTGGCCAATATAGCTTTTGAAATGCCAAAAAAGCTATAAATATTGAGTGCAACTAAGACGCAAAAAATATAATCCGACAGGTAATTCCATGAAAACAATAAGCTACTGCCAAGCAACATATGGTCCTCTACTCCTTTGGTAAGGGGCAGATAGGCTGGATTAATAATGATAAAGACAAATAGAAATAGTGTTACTAAGAACAACACCAAGGAGAGGATTGTATTCAATAGTTTTCTTTTGCTCATTTTATATAGCAGATTTCCAATTAACCAAGCCGGTGCCAACAATAACACTTTTGGACCCGAAATGAGAATTACTACCAAGATTAAAATCAACTTGTGTTTATTTTTAGTTAGCAACATTGCTCCTATCAGGAGGTAGTACATGAATTCATAATCGACAGACCAAAAGGGCGTATTAAAAGGTGGGGTACTACAAAGTTCCCATGACTGTGACAAAAACGTAATATTCAAAATAAACCTTGCGATAAGGTTGGTATTGTTTTTAACCAGGCTTGCGTCAATCAATCCCGTATTTGTCAAAAAGAATGCCACTAGAAATGAGAAAATAAGCGCAGGAATTAAGACAGAATACAACCTGCCCAACCTTGCTATAATAAAGGTTCGAAAAGTAATGTTCGCTCTGTTTGCTGAAGTGCTTATCAAAAAACCAGATAGTACAAAAAAGACGATGACAAAATAATGAGCGGAAAGATATTTCAAGCCCCAGAAATTGCTAAAGTTTCTAGTTGAAAAATACAATTCCTTGCCAAGCGTACCGGAACCTACATGATAAATAAAAACGTAGAAGGCAGAGAAAATCCGCAAAACCTCAAGATACAATGACCTTACTTTATCCATTTAACAAATACGGTTAATTTTCAATTGATTTAAATGGACTTTTTTTTATTTGAAATAGATAACATTTTTACTTTACTTGAACCAAATTCCACTGCTCTCGAAACTAAATTGCGCCAATAATCAACCTTCCATTCTGTCTTTCTAGCAATGAAGTAAACGGTGATCATAACACTTATCAATACAATTACCTGGTGTATTGGGTTTGTTTTATCATAAGGTAAGATTGAAACATATAGATAAAGAAGCGGCAAATGAAAAAGGTAAAGCGTATAAGAACAATTACTTATTGGTCTCATTATTCTCATTAATTTCTCTATTATAACAACATTACCTTTCTCAAGGATTGCTTTCGAAATACCAAAGAAAGAGTAAATATTAAGTGCTACAATAAAGGAAAAAATATAATCTGACTGGTAATTCCAAGACAACAATAAGTTCATGCCAAAAAATAAATTATCTTGCAATTCTTTTGTAAAAGGAAATCTGAGGGGATATTGAATTATCAGCAGCAATAAAACACAAGTGATTAAAAACAGCCCTAAAGAAATCTTTGTATTCATTAATTTTTTACTGGATACTTTGTACAGAAGGCTTCCAATGAACCATGTAGGTGCTAAAATGATGACCTTAGGTCCGGAAATAATTATGACGGTTACTATTAAGAGAATTTTTGTACTCTTTTTGGGAATTAAAGTAGCTCCAATCAGCAGATAATACATAAACTCATAGTTTACGGACCAGAATGGGCCATTAAATGGAGGTGTACTGCACAATGTCCAGGATTGTGACAGAAAAGTAAGATTTAAGATAAATCTAATGACAAGATTATTAGTATTAGTGACCAAATCGGGATCAACAAAGCCAAAATTAAGTAAAAAATAAGCTACTACGAAAGTAAATATCAATGCAGGGATTAATACAGAATAGAGCCTTCCAAGCCTTGCCACAATAAAAGACTTGAAGGTAATGCCCGGTCTATTTACCGACATCGTTATAAGATATCCTGATAAAACAAAAAACACAATTACAAAATAGTGAGCAGACATAGCATCCAACCCTAGTCTATCATTAAAATCCTCAGTAGAAAAAAAATATTTATATGTTCCAAAATGACAAATAAAAACATAGAAAGCTGCTGATATCCTTAAGAATTCTAAATATAAAGAGCGGGCATTATCCATTTATTTTCTTTTGTTTTTAGTTTGATTTATTGAGGAAGGGAATTAACAATATTTTGAGTGTAAACTTTGTTTTTCCAATTGAGACATTCCATGTAGCCTGCTGCGCATGGTACAGTGCGATTCAAATGGAGGCAAGGATGACAGGCTACTACCGAGTCAATCACCTTTCCTTTAAAAACTGGGGAAATAATCCTTGATCTTAAAACCTCAGTTATCGTTATAGCGCATTTATCGGTGGCATATTGCAACAGATGGGAAGGAAAACTATCGGTGCTTAAGGTCCATCCTGCCTTTTTTGATAATGCGATGATATCACCGGCTTCCTTGTAAAAAGCGACTGTTTTCAATCCTTTACTTTTAAATTCTACTAAAGAGGGATCCTTATGGAAGAAGGCATAATAGGCGTTTGGGAGGTTTTCCTTTGCCCACTCTAAAGGGATGAACTGACGGCTGGTGCCTGTCGGAAAAATAACAACATTGTCTTTAAGATCTTCAGGAAAACTAAGTTCAGGTGAAAGAGGGATATCAGCGTTTAACTTTGAATAAATAAGGGGAGCATCCTTTTCAAGTTGATGTGCGAATTGCTCGTAATTTAACCATCTCAATTGTTTTATGGCAATCACTTCAAGGAATCCCTGGTAATAAGGTATCCATTTAGCGGCTGGCACCTGCACCCATCCAAAAAGATCCGTTATTTGATAAATGAGTATATTGAAAACATCTTTGGGACCTGTTGTTTTTTTATCCTTTATGACTGCCCTTTGGTAGGGAGAAATAAATCTTTTCCCTGAAATAATTCCTGGTAAGAGGTGCCTGATGCCCATAACTGTATAGCAAAGTTTAATTTCATTTTGACCTGCTTCATCAAGGATATTTAACCTGTCGCCAAAAGTATACCTTGCTAGGTTCCTTAAAAACCCCGGAATAAGTATCTCAATTTTCAGATTAGGTTTTATCCCCGACACGGCATAAAGTCCAACTAGGCGCATCCAAATATCCCCGCCGCCACCAACAGTAGAATCAATTGTTAAATTTTCTTTTTCTCTCATTCGCTTAGCGCTCACCCCTCTTGTATAATTCCGGGTTAAGAGAAGGGTCATTGTACATTTTAAACTGACGGTAAACTTTAAATCTTAGCTTGGATGTTTTTAAATCCTCTAAAATATATGCAAGAGTGCCCGATAAATCCCCAATTTGTTCCTCTAATACAGCTACCTTTTTTGCACAGGCAGCTCTATGTTCCTCAGATGCATCTATCCTTAATGTTTCTTCCAACATGTGGTATTTTTTCAAAGCCATAATAGACAGGCGGTCAATCATCATGCCGGGGGTTTCAGAATGCATTTTCTCACCCGGTAGAATCCCGTTGGACTCCAGATAAGTCAATATCCACTCATCGATTTTTTCCATGGCATTGTTTCTCGACTGGTTGTATTTATCAATGTTGCGCTTGGCTTCCACTATCCGCATAGGGTCAATATCCTTTATTCTTGCTATATCTTCCTCGTGCCAAAGTGAAAAATTCCACATATTGTTCTCTTCAATAAAACTCCAAGGTAGTTCAGTTTCATTCTGGCATACCTTTACATGCCAATCTTTAATGTTTCGGTTTTGAAGATCTAAAATTTTTTTTATCTCTATCATTAACTTGTTTTTTAATTTTTTAACAGGAATCTATTTAACTGTTATCACGCCTTTATTACTTGCTGAATGGGCTGCCAGTAATTGTTCAAATTGAACGGCAATGTGTGAAACACCCCATTCATTCGCTGGCCTTTGGACAAAGGATAGATTATAATCCTTTATCTGTGAATCATATTCTGGCAGGATATCGCCCTTTGGCAATATCACCTGTAAACTGTGCAATTTCATTGTAGCAAAAACACCACTTTTGCCAATATGCTGAGAAGGTGTGCAGGAAATACCGAGGTTTAAAATTTGCAAAAGGTTCGAAATTTTGTCTTCCGGCTGAATTCCAAGGTGTAAAAATTTAACCTTGCCCTCGAACAGTTTTTCAAGCTTGTGAAACTCTGACAATCCCTGTTCATTTATATTACCAAAACCTATTATGGCTAAATGCTTATTTTCTTTTTCAACAATTGAAAGTTGATCTGTTAATGTACTTTCAAGTTCTGCTTCAGGGTATAAATTGCCAAATATGCCAACCAAGTGCCATTTTTCACTCTCTTCTTCCTCTATCCTCAATTGATTAAATATTGCATCCCTGAATGTTTTATTTAGAGGAGCTATTGGAATATTACTGAAAAGCGGCAATATTTCAGCTTCTGCTCCTATCATCCGCTTCAATATTAATTTGTACAACAAATTTGTAGTGGCAATAAAATGAGGTTTTAACACCTTTACCAATGAATTTGCTATTCTCCTTTGCATGAACCCAGTAATTTTATGTTTTAAAGGAGAAATAACCGAAATGCCTATCCACATTTCATGAAACATGATATTGAATCTCCTTCCTTTGGTCAGTTTTCCTAATTCTTTTGCGAGGCCAAAGGGCAGCCCTTTATCATTGAAACCATAAGGCACATATTGAAGACTTATCCAACCAGGGTTAAATGCATCAATGAATTCTTTTGCCTTTAACACATTTGTTCCTAAAGATTGTTTAGCCGCCAAGCGCAAGACACTTATTTCGGTTCCATCTGAAGTCTGTAAACCTTTAATATCTTCATCTATATTTTTATCGTTAAGCGAGATAGCTGCGACCTGATGACCATGCTTTATGAGTTCACTGGCCAGTTTGCGGGTATAATCCCCAACCCCATCTTTACCAGGCTCGAGGCAACTGCATAGAAAAACAATGGTCATGCGTTGTTGAAAAATCTACTGGAACATCCTCCTGTATAACAAATTATTTCCACACTCTACGGTGTCTTTGTCGCGCATTTTTATTAATTTAGCAGGAACACCTCCATATACTGAATATGGAGGAACACTCCTTGTTACGACCGAACCTGCCGCAATTTGGGCACCTTGACCAATAATTACACCTGGTAAAACCATAGCCCTTGTTCCTATAAAGACTTTATCCTCTATCACAACTTTCTGCAAGCGATTATAACCTCCTGTCTCATCATCCAATTCATGATCGGCGGTAAGGATGATAACATCTGAAGAAATTGAAACATTGTTACCAATTATTATTTCACCCCTATTATCCAACCGGCACCTTGCATTAACGACTGAGTATTTGCCAATTGTAAGATTTTTAGCGCAGTCGAATCTGCAATGCATAAACACCGAACTTACATGATCATTTGCAAATCCCATAACCCTCCTGTAAAACCAATTTCTGAATCTATGACTTGGAAAACAAGACACCCATTCATTGCATACATAAAGCCGGAATTCCGGTAAAATTTTTTTTAATCCCATATCTGATGTGTTTTTCTCTTTTTTATTTAAAATTAATTGAAATAAGTTATGACCCTAATTGCGTTTGTAAAAACGGCACATTAAAGTTGCAATTAAAATAGAAATCCTTTTAACCTTGATATAACCCTTGCTGTAGAACTTAATGGGTCCATCGACATATTGCCAATAAGCCCTGTCCGGTAATGATGGTGTGCTTCCCATGAATGCAAATTTAATAAAATTTTTCTTCCAAGGTTTATGACCCCCAACTGCGTGTGACATCGTCCATCCACCATGTATAAAGTCCATGGCGTCGGGCCCTAGTTCGCTGATAGGTGATTCACAGCACATTGCTGCTATATTCATGGCATCCTGGTCGCTGGCAAAGAAAGGATCCGTCCTGTCTGTCGGCATAAATTTATCTGGAGCCATATTGTAATGTTCTATGCCTGTCTCCATAATCTTTTTCCAAACCCTGATATATTCAATGTATTTCTTATTGACCCCACAAAAACCACCGTTTATATAAGAGTATAATATGCGAGTAGGTTTCAACCCTGCCTTCTCAATTACCTCTTCCCATATCTTTCTTATCGGGTGATTTGGCGTCATATCATTGGCAATGATCTCATGAACTAGTCCCACGCCATAAGACATCCAACGTTCATAAAAAGACCAATTACATTTTAACACAATGTCTGGATCGAAGTAGGCAAGGGAATCTGATGACTTGGCTGGACCTTCCATTAATTGCAACATAAAATCAGGTTTATAATTTGTAAGGTGGTATTTTGTTTCAAGTGGTAAGAAGTGTATCTTTACATCATCCATTACATCAAATGTTTTTGCCCCTTGCCATGCTAGTGCTGGATTATCTTTTGCACTTGAACACCAATCCGGCAAAGTTCCTCTGTAACCGGCATAGATGTTCCCCCTGAAACCTTTTTGGCAAAGTGAGTTGGTTAATCCTGCCAACCCATAATGGAAATGTTTTTCAAAAAGTGTGCAAACTGCTGAATTCATAATTTTTGTCTGTTTTCTATCTTTAATTTAATTATCGGCCAAATTGCGAAATGACCATTTGCGGATTTATCCTGGATATAAGCCAGTTTTTCTTAAAAATCTTGCCATGTTGTATATAAAATGACTAGAACCCTTGCTATTGATTAGACGTGACAAGAGCCAATCTCTCTCAATTAATTTAATAATTTCATCAATAAATAGATTGTTTTCTGTCGCCGCATTAAGCAACCTTTTTTGCATAATCCTATTTCCATTATACTCATTAATGAGCCATGATAAAACCAAACCTTTTGCCCTGCGTCTGGCAAGAGTTGATAAATACTTATTATTTTCACTAAGCTGTTCGGACATATTCATATACATCATGGGCCAGCAGTCCATTGTAACGGAAATTGATTTCATTGCGTCCTGGTCGGGGTGATTTCGCCAGTAGCTTATCGTCCTATTTGTTGCATAAAGGTTCAAGGACATTGCGTTCGAATAAATCCATAACCAATCATTGCCACTATGCGGTTTTGAAACAAAAGGATACTTCCTCATTGTTTCTGTCCTAGCTATTGTAAGGACTGGAAACCCTGGGGCATTCATGATAGCATCCCTGAACAAATCAATACCATTCATTTTTCCTTCTTTAAATTCACGCAATATTTCTGCATCTTCTTTTGATTCATAAAACACCGTATGTGATCCAAAAAAAACATCTATCTTATTGTCCTTGCTATAGGCCAAAAGAAATAATTTAAAGGCATCTGGTTCTATAAAATCATCACTGCATAAAATTGAAATAAAATCACTCGTCGCTAATTCGACACCCCTGTTCCAATTGCCAAAAATGCCCTTATTTTCAAAATTTTTGCTATATTTAACCCTGATATCCTTAAACGAATTGCAAATCTCTTCGAATTGATTATGAGGTGAATTATCATCAATAACTAAAACTTCTGTGCACCCCTCTACCGATAATGCAGATTGTAAAGCCTCTTGGAAACCTAATATCCTAGTATAAACTGGAATTGCAATTGTGTAGCTAGGGTTGTTCATTAATAGAGAGAAGCCTTTGACTTATTTTACTTTGAAAATTATTTTAAAGTAAGATTTAGTTTCTGAGAGTATTCTTTTTAACTCTTGTCTACCATTTACCCTTAAATATCCTAGGAAAACAAAAGGATATAAAGGAAAAAAGGTACGGCCGCGAGAGGCCCATGCACCTTCTTCCCATACACCAATATTGTTTCCACTAACTGCTTTTGCAAAAGTGCCAAACTGTAAAGCTCTTTTAATTGAAGTTAAATTTAAATGAGCTTCAGGGGAAAGTTTAAATGATACTTTACCAAATTGGTCATGTTCGAAAGGAATACTACCCCAAATCAAGGCATCCTCCTTAGTGGGATTATTTGTAAACTCATTCAATAGCTTGAAGGCGGGACTTCTTAGATCAATACCTGTTGAATCGCCTATAAGTTCCAACGGTAAATAATCGCAATATTCATCAATGCATGAAAGATAAAAACCTCTTCCCCAATTATCGAGACTAGCCTCAATTCCTTCTTTAAATTCCGGTATTATTTTCCCGTCCTTTTTTAAATAGCCCAACACTGAAGGATGAGGGGCGAAACAAAAGCTTTCGGCAATAATAACGCCATTATTTATATCGGGAAACTTTAATTTAGGGCCAAACATAAAAGTATGCACCCTATGGGGATCATGCAGTTGAGCGCAATTATTAATTCCAAAATAAAACCAATGTAGATTTTTAGACTGTCCTTTGCCAATTGCTCTTTCAAAAGAATTTCTTGTCCTGCCTGACCAACCTATTTCAACCATTCCTGTCTTTTCATTCTCACTAAACCCTTCTTGAGTAATATATTCAAGCAAGAGTTCCCGCTTTTTTGAGGCCACTTCGTAAACTCTTTCTCTTAATTCTGAGTTAGCCAAAAACGTTGACTTTAAAATTTCCATATCTATCGGTTTGACAGACTCTTGGGGATTTTTTATCTTTTCTTTTAGCTCAGGGGCAAACTGCAATAGTTCATCCCAATTCATTCCAAGCCTCTGTATTACAGAAGAAGGCGTTGCACCGTCCATATAATTCAAAAACCACTCAAATGTAAAATCATTGAAATCAGTAAGTCCAGCAATATGCCATGCCTGCCGACTTCCGTATATGTATGACACCTTAATTTCAGGAGCGATTTTCCCAATTATTTTTTTTGCTATAAGATAGGACACGTAGCCATCGCGTGATATAAAGCACAACCGTTTTAACCCTTCAGATTTTGCTGCCCTGATGATCCACATAACAAAGAGGGTAAAGGTAGGGCCGGCAATATCACCCACTATTCTTGCTATACCAGCCTCTTTGATATTATTTTCACTGTAATTAGCTCTTAGAATGCGACCTGCTCCTGCAAGCAAAGAACTCAATCCACCGGTTTTTTCTCTGAACTCCTCAAGCATTAGCTCATAGTGAGACGGATTGCCTTTTAGAATTAAATTAGAAGTCAACCCGGCGCTTATTGCCCCAATATTATCAGCTTCACTACTATTGCCATGATGGATTACTTTGGACCTTTTCTCTACCTTATTATGCTCCATTACTTTATGAAACAATTTACTCGTGGTTTTTGATACACCGTGCTCCGATGAGACCCATAATTGATCGCCAGGTTCCCAAAAGCCATGTTTTTCCAAAAATCCAACAAGTACATCTTTTCGCCAATACATATCGGAAATAAAAGCTATCTGTTTACCTACTTTCCTCTCATTCATTATCAATTCGGAAGCTCCGGGAACAGGCATAAGCAATTTTGTTTCCCATTCGATTTCAAGCTCCCTTATCCTATCTGTTACATTTTCGGTTACACCCAAAACACTTTTCAGGAAACTAAAAATTCTCTCATCATCTATCTCGCCATCAGGATGTCCAATACGAGAAAGTCTTTCTGCTTCACGTCTCGCATAAATAAAGGTTTCCGGCGTACATGAAATAAGTTTTTCCTTAATCGCAGAATTTCCAACAAAATAAAAAACCGAAGCAGGTGAACAAACCAACCTGGTCAGTACAGTATCGAAAATATCAAATGTTACTAAGTTCATTTATGTGCTTACAGAAATTATGCTGATAATATTACAACGATTTCATCATTGCTAATTCATTAATTAATTTATGGTTGCCTTTTTTCCAAGCTGACTTATTTTTACTGCCATAAAAACAAAATTCATTGCAACTACGATAACTGCCACAAAAATATTCAAGTAAAGATTACCACTTACTGTTGCAAGGTTAAAAATGGCTGCTCCAATTGCTATGGAAACTATGTTTATTGAGATAGAAATAATGGGGTTTATATTCCATCCTCTATAGGTGAATAGAGAATAGGTAGCTGACGCAATTAATCCGATGCAACTAGCAATGATATTCAATACCAGTTCATATTCCAAGTTAAGGTATCCTTTACCCAAAACCCATAAAATCTGTGTTGAAAACAAGAAAACAAGACCTGAAACAAAAAGACACAGTGCAAATAATCCAACCTGTATTTGGAAAAACCGTTTGATGATAAGACCTTTATTATCTGGTAACCTAGCAAATCGGGGAGCTATTAATGTGAACACCACTGCACTAAACAATGACAATACCACCGATATCCTGTTTAATCCTCCTAGTTGTGCAATATTATTGGTATTGCCAAAGAATGAAATAAGCCAAATTGCTATTTGACCCGAAATACTATAATATACAGCTCCTGGAAGAATCAACTTAACCATGCCCAGGATTTCTTTCTCTACTACCGGATCAGGTTTTTGGCTGAAATCAGAATATTTACCCGAGGTTTTTTTCAAGCGCCAATTCGCCCATATCTGAGGTAGACCGGAGACAAATACCGCAACAAATGCAAATGGAAAGAAAAATACAGTTAGGCATAATAATGACAACCGACCCAAATTACTTGTAACCTTTATTTTCTGCAGGGGTGTAATATCCTGTTTAATCTTTGCAACAATTTCAAGCAGGTTAGTAGAAAATGAAAGTAAAAAAGCCGGAATCAGGGAAAGAATGATAAGTACTATCATTCTCATATTAGCCCAAGCTATTTCCCAGGAAAAAAACATTGACTGTTTTATACCATTTTGATTCAAAAGATAAATCAAAATTGGAGCAGCTATTAATATGCTGCCAACAGCAAATTTTTTCCGAAGATGAAAACCGGTAGCGGTTACAACTCCTAATTTTTGCGGATTGTCGTGCACTTTGGCCCCTAATGCCATGACACCAGTAGAGATACCACCATCTGCTAATACCAGCATAGTACCTAACATGGTATTTGCAAGGGTATAAAGCGCATATTCCTGAGTGGGTAGGAGCCTTACTACCAGTATACCACTTATAAAACCGACTGCATAAACAATAATTTCAGCAGATCCGGTTATGCTGATCAATTTTACCCATGTAAATATTTTCTCATGCCTAGGATTAGCCCGAAGTTTTTTTAGGAATGAATTCATTGATAGAAAGTAAAATATTACATTTACTTTTTAACTTATTAAAGTAAGGCTAATTATTGATGTTGAGATTGGGTTATTTTGTACCCTTTTTTGAGTCCACTTTGGTATTCTTTTTCCTGCCAAAAAACTTTTTACTTTTTTCTTCAGTTTCTCCATAACCATAGCCATAACCGTAGCCACTGCCATATCCGCTGCCAAAACTACTGTTATTGGAAAATATACCCCTAGTTTTCAACCCGTTAAATACAAGGTACAAGTGGTTTAATTCCTTATTAATAAATAATTGATTAAAATATTTCAGGTACTTTTTAGGCGTATGTTTATGTCTCATTACATAAAGACAAACATCGGCATATACATTCAGCAATTTGGCATCGGATACCAAACCAATTGGAGGTGAGTCTATCAAGACGTAATCAAAATCCTTTTTTAACTGTTCAATTAAAATATTTAGCCTGCCGTTTAAAATAAGTTCTGTCGGGTTCGGCGGAATGTTACCAGCAGGTAGTATATAGAAATTTTCAAAGTCGGCTACTGGTTTAATTATCTTCTCCAGTTTGGTAAGGTCAGCGAGGTAAGTGGTGATTCCGGGTTCATTTTCAATGCCCAAGGTTGAACTAATTCTAGGTTTCCTTAAATCTAATTCCAACAAGACCACTTTTTTGTGCGTCAATGCCAGGCTTGCTGCAAGGTTAATGGCAATATAACTTTTACCCTCGCCAGAAATGGAGGAAGTTAACAAGATTGTCTTTTTTTCAGCATTAATTCCCAGGTATGTGAGTGAAGTTCTTAAAGACCTGAATTGCTCAGCGATAGGTGTTCTTTCGCCGTCTGTAATGGCAGGCATTTTTTTCGATTTATCATACAATATTTCAGCAAGAATAGTGGCTTTGGTTGCCTTTTCTATCTCAGATCTGAAAACAACTTCACTAATAAATTTCTCTTTTAATAACACAAAAACAATTCCTGCCATTAATCCAATGATAAATGCAAAAATATAAATGGTAGTCTTTACTGGCTTTACTGTAAAGCCTCCGCTTTCAGCCGCATTTACCAACCTGCTATCTGCAACGGCTGAGGCATAGCTCAGCGCGGTTTCCTCTCTTTTTTGCAAAAGGAAAGTATAGATACTATTTTTAATGCCTTGCTGTCTGTTAATATCAAAAAGGTCCCTTTCCTGTTTAGGTAACTTCTTCAACATATTTGAAAATTTATTGTTTTCAGCCCTGTATTTTGATTGTCTTAGCAATAAGTTTTGTCTGAAATTTCTTATATTTTCCAATAGGCCAGGTTTAATTTGTGCAATTGTACTTTTAATAGCGATGATAGCAGGCGAATTTTCTGCACTGGTCTTGCGCAACCTGTTCAAATCAAGTTCTGCTTCATATAACTTGCTTAAAAGCGTAGAAAGCAAGGGATCTGTAATACCTGCCGGTACTGTTCCAGGTTGGTCGTTCTTATTCACAACATATCGTTCGATCTGGTCCAAAACATCTAATTGAATGCTAATTTCTGCGAGTTGCTGGTCGCTATTCTCAACACCGCCAAGGATAGCAGTACCCTCTGTTGACAGGTCAACAATAACATTTTCGGTTTTATATTTAACAACATCACCTTCAATGTTTGCAAGCTCCAATGTGATTTTTGCCAAACGTTCCTCAATAAAATCTAAAGTATTCTTTGCGATTGCATTTTTTTCATTAATAGCTTCCCGGTTGTACACCTTGATAAGATTGTTCAAAATATCCTCGGCCCTCCTAGGTGAAGGGTCCGTAAAACTTAAATTTAAAATAGTTGATTGATTAGACGTTGCATTGACTGACAAATTCCCTATTAAACCTTTGGCGACATCAGTTGGTTTCTGCAAAATCAGGAAATACTGGCCATTCACTTTAGAATCCTGGAGGTGGTTGTAATTAATCCTGAATTTACCATAAGGTGTGTTGACAGGTACTTCCAATGGATATTTCTTACCTTCAAAAGAAACAGTTTTATCTACAGGATAATACGTAAATTTAATAAATCCTGGCGATGGTTTGATATTATTTGGATCGAGTGAGACAAATGTGACGGGACACGTTAAATAAGCCAACACATGGTGTACCCTACCTGGAATATAAACCTGAGAATATAGCCCCATATCAGATACTACTTGGGACATTAATTTTTGCGACCTTAAAATTTCAATTTCGTTTTTAACGTTCTTTTTAGGCATTGAAACATCCAATGCTTTCAAAACACTTTCAGAGCCGCTTTCCTCATCCTTTAATATCAATGTAGCATTAGCCTGATAAATTGGAGTCTGATAACGTATATACATAAAAGCTGCAAATATGCTCAATGAGATTGTCATCACGAAAACCGGCCAGAATGGTAAATATAAATGGGTTATTTCCCCAATAATATTGACACTTTCTTCCTGTTCAAAAGGATTATTTTTGGAATTGCTCATAGATAGTTATATGCTGATGTTTAAAAAGTTCTTGAGGTTGTATAGAGTAAAAGGAAGAATGAAACAGATGTGATCACGATTGAAAAGTTTGTAGAAAAGCGAGCCAGTGGGGTAGCTTTTACTTTAGTAGATTCTATATAAATAATATCCTGATTCTGCAAATAATAAAATTCACTACTAAATATTTCATCGTTATTAAGACTAAATCGTTTAGATGTTCGTTTACCGTCTATCTCCCTTATCAGCAGTATTCTTTCGCGGTTGCCATAAATTGTTATATCACCTGCCATGGCCAATGCCTCCGTAATGGTAATATGCTCATTTTGTACATTAATAACACCGGGATGGCCAACCTCACCAAGGAATGTGATCTTAAAATTGTTGATCTTGACAGTTACAATCGGTTTAATGGCAATACGCTTCCTCTCCAATTGTAAAATGATTGTATCAGCGAGGGAATTCTTATCTAAGCCTGTTGCCTTAACTATGCCAAGTAAAGGCAATATTATGTTCCCCGAATCATTAACTAAAAAACCATTCGAGGCTGTACCTGCAGAACCTGCTGTGTTGTTGAATATTCCACAGGTCCGGTCATCTAGACAGAAGATGGTTAATTGTAAATAGTCTCCCGGTTTAATGATATTAGGCTTGGGATATGGAGTTGCAGCAACAGTAACGTCACTTTTAACTGACTTAAAGTAAATCAATTCCTGATTTCTTCTACTAAGACAGGAATTTAAACCTAGAATAAGGCAGAATAAAACTATGATGTTTGGGGTTTTAAAGTTTTTCATTTTTGGAATTTTTGTGATATTATTTTTCTACCGGAATTCAATTTTTGACATTTGAAGTTGGAAATCATAATTAATTAATATTGAGTGAGATAATAACTTAAGGGAATGGAATTTAATTAATTAAAAATGAATTCAATATATATAGCTTCGCTATCGTTAGTCACATATTGAACTAAGTCCTAAAACTAAA
>JBBQIF010000018.1:0-14962 GCA_038324665.1 Bacteroidia bacterium | reverse complement strand
GCCCCTTTTTACAAGCCAAAATATCTGACAACTTGAATAACTATCAGATAGAAGGTGGTGTGAGAATATGTTTGGGGATGAAAGCTTCAGATTATTTTATCAAATACACCAATTTAAGGGGTCGCTGGGACAAGAGTTTTTTTGCTCACCGCAGAAGCATAGTACTCGATAATGAAAGGTCGGGTGTAAAAAAGATGGTAACAGAGGTTATGAAGTTTTCGATTACCTATCCATTCAATGAACGTTCAAAGATTAGTTTCAATGCCACATTGAGGCAAGACAGGTTGATTACTCTCGCCACCGATTCAGCTTCACAGGAAACCCCAACACAGGGCAATATATACACCGGTGGCGGAGTGGAATATGTTTATGACAATATTAGAAGCAAAGGTTTAAACTTGTTCCAAGGCTTGAGGTTTAAAATATACAACGACAATTATATTGGACAACTTAAAAAAGCATTGGTGATGAACAACGGTTTTGATGCGCGATACTACCTGAAGTTGCACCGACAAATTTATTTTGCTACTAGGCTGAGTGGCGCATTTTCCATTGGTCCACAGAAAACAGCCTATTATTTGGGTGGAGTTGAAAACCAACAGGGTTTTGCCAAAAAAAACACCAATTTTAACTATAATATCCCTACTCTGAACACCCCTGAATATAGTTTCCAGACGCTGGCTGCTCCAATGCGCGGTTTTTTAAGAAACACAAGAGGAGGTTCTAATTTTCTGCTATTCAACGCAGAGGTACGCATCCCACTTTTATCTTACCTTATAAAAAAACCCATTACCAGCGAATTTTTCCGCAGCATTATGCTAATAGGTTTTATAGACATGGGCACGGCATGGCAGGGTCGTTCACCTTACGATATTAATAATCCATTTAATACACAGCTTATTCAGACTCCCTCCTATACTGTAACTGTTTCATCCAGGCGCGACCCCATGCTTTACTCAACCGGGATAGGTGCCAGAGCCAAAATCTTCTTAGGTCATTATGTAAAAATTGACCATGGTTGGGGTTATATTGAAAACAATTTTATAAAAGGACTTACGACTATATCACTAGGGCTGGATTTTTAGGTTTAGTTTGCCCAATTTAGCAGGTATTCATTACCCTCCTTGCTTATCCCAACTACCTTACCGACAACAAAATGAAAAAAAGTATTCTCCGAATCGGGTAATGCTTTCAAAAATGCAACTTGGTACTTGCTGCCAATAATCGTCATCACCGCTAATTTATCTTTTTCACCACCATAATTTTTCAGCAGGAATTTCAGGGTGTCATTTTGATAGGAATAAGCTGAAAGCGACTCCCGTGATGGAAAAATTAATTTATAGGCATCCTGAAAATTGTTAGAAATGCCATTAAGTACTAAATTCAAACTGTCATGCGCATATCTTATATGGTGAAATGGATCAAATGTATTTTTGCCATTCCAGTTTCTTAATACCACATAAGGGAAGTGAAACCAGCAGGGCGTTAGTGAAAAACTAATAGGTATTTCTATAGGATAACAATACATTTGGTGATTGGCCATGCAAAAACAATCCGTCGTAATATCCTGCTCTGGTTTTGGTGAATTTAAAACCTTACTAAAGCGCATTTCATTTTTCTTAGCATCTAGTTTATAAACACAAAAATTAAATGCACTATCAGGTGAATTTACTTTAAAAATAGATGGCTGATTGAATAGCAACACCTCATCCGTTTTATTGAAATGCAGTTTAAACCAAGGGTATAGCCGCGCATTGCCATAAGCAGAAATGCCTGCACCCTTGAGCATATAAAAGTTAGTAAAATTTAACTCCTTTGTATATTCCAGTAAAAGATAGTCTCTGCTGTCTTTGGTGGTATCAAAACTTATATAAGATACAGCAATAAATACTTTTTGATTGTAGCAGGTTAAATTAAAATAAGAAGCCTTGGCGAACCTTCTTGTTACATTGTTTAAATTCGGGCCATTATTGGGAATAATCCATTTTCTGTAAAATGAATTAATGAACGCAGTATCTTTACAAATTTTTAATTGCTGCCCTTGTTTCAATGTTGCAATATCATATTTTAAAATGGTGCCGTCATCGATGAAAAACAAATGTTTGGTATTGTTATCGATGGCTTCGATGCCGTAAGCAATGGAAAGGCTAGAAACAAGAAGTATCTGCATCGCTATATATTTATACCATTTCATACAAAATATGTGTTTGTCATCTTATTTCTCGGAAGCGCAAATAAGTCGCCAAACACTATATATCATTATGTTGTTAACCCCGGACTCGCGTCCCGGGTTATTCATGTTTGACCCTTTCAGGGTCTTTTTGCTAAGCAACCGTTGCCCCATTATCAGCTACCTCATTTGGCATTACAAATTTCAAGGACCCATCTTTGTTTTTAGCCATCAATATCATACCATTAGATTCAATTCCTTTGATTTTACGAGGTGCAAGATTCGCAAGGATTGTAATCTGTTTTCCAATCATACTTTCTGGCGTAAAGTCTAAAGCAATGCCCGAAACAATGGTTCTTTGTTCAAAACCAAGATCCACTTTCAACTTCAAAAGTTTATCAGCATTTTTTACTTTTTCTGCTTCTAGCACAGTAGCCACCCTTAAATCCATTTTGCCAAAATCATCAAAGGTAATTTGTGGTTTCAATGGTTCTTCCTTATTATCTTCAACAGAAGCTATCGCAGGATTCATTTTTTCTTTGGTGGCTTTTAATTGCTCTAACTGTAAGTCAATAATATCATCCTCAATATTCTGGAATAGTAAACTCGGTTGACTAATTAAATGTCCGGTCTGCAATTGTATAAATTCAGTCTTTTCAAAATTTACTTTTTCAAAACTTAGAAGCGCATTCAGCTTTTTTGCAGTGAATGGGATAAACGGTTCCATCCACCATGCCAGATGGGCCGCAAGTTGTAGGGCATGGAACATCACTGTATCCGTTCGTTCCTGATCGGTCTTTACGGTTTTCCAAGGCTCGCTGTCTGCAAGATATTTATTGCCAGCACGGGCGATATTCATCAACTCGAACAACGCCTCCCGGAATTTAAAATTGCCTATATTATTTTCAATGGCGGTTTCACATCTTACAACTTCTGCGCGCAATTCGTTTTCTTTCTCTGTCAAGGCATTACATTTTGGCACTTTACCCTCATAAAATTTATGGGTCAGCACCATCACCCTGTTAATGAAATTTCCTAAAATAGCCACCAATTCACTGTTATTCCTAGTTTGAAAATCTTTCCAACTGAAATCTGCATCTTTAGTTTCGGGTGCAATGGCCGTCAACACATAGCGCAGCACATCTTCCTTGCCCGGAAAATTTTTAAAATAATCTTCCATTTCCACACTCCATTTTCTGCTGGTACTCATTTTATCGCCCTCCAGATTCAGAAATTCATTGGCCGGTACATTATCTGGCACTATATATTTCTCTGTGGAATGCAACATGGCCGGGAAGATGATACAATGGAAAACGATATTGTCTTTGCCTATAAAATGTAATAAACGTGTACTATCATCCTGCCACCATTTTTCCCAATCACTTTCTGCCACATCTTTTAATACCGAGTTTTCTGGATAGGCATATTCAATCTTTTTTGTAGCTAATTCCTTAAATAAGACTTTTGTAGCCGAAATATAGCCAATCGGTGCATCGAACCACACATACAGTACCTTGCCTTCGGCATCTTTTAAGGGCACTTTTACTCCCCAGTCGAGGTCGCGGGTCATGGCTCGGGGCGAAAGACCCCCATCTATCCAGCTTTTACTTTGCCCATAAACATTGATCTTCCAATCGTCCTTATGACCTTCAACTAGCCATTCCTTCAGCCATGCTTCATATTTCTGCAAGGGTAGATACCAGTGCTTCGTATTTTTCAATACAGGTTTGTTTCCCGAAATGGTTGAAACCGGATTAATTAATTCCACAGGACTTAATGACTTGCCGCAGCGCTCACATTGGTCGCCATAAGCTTTATCGTAGGCACAATTCGGGCAGGTGCCCATGATATAGCGGTCGGCCAGGAAAGCTTGGTTTTCCTCATCGTAATACTGCTCGCTTATTTCTTCGATAAATAAGTCCTTATTATACATTTCCAGGAATATTTCCCTAGCTGTATCATGGTGGAGTTGCTCGCTGGTGCGGTGATAAACATCAAAGGCAATACCCAATTGCTCAAAATTACTTTTCAGCATGGCATGGTATTTATCTATCATTTGTTGAGAAGTGAGGCCTTCCTTCTTTGCCTGAATAGGAATTGCGGTACCATGTTCATCACTTCCGCAGATATAAATCACTTCTTGTCCCAAATTCCGCAGGAATCTTACATAAATATCGGCGGGTAAATAGGCGCCGGCTATATGGCCAATATGTTTGGGTCCGTTGGCATAAGGCAAAGCAGCAGTAACTAAGGTACGTTTAAAATCTGGCATTAAATCTCTGAATTTTTGGCAAAGATAATACGGTAAATGCCTTTGAATTAAATTATTTTCAATATATTAGCTTAAACTATTTGTAAAAAAGAAAAGAAAATTTACCTTTGCAGCCCTATTACGATTTATTGCCCGATCGTCTAATGGCAGGACGACTGTTTTTGGTGCAGTCTATGTTGGTTCGAATCCAGCTCGGGCAACTTAGTTAAGTAGAAAAAATCACGGTTGTGTCAATAATAAACAAAGTTAAAATCTTCAGCGGTTCAGCCTCATTATCTCTGGCTCACAAAATCGCGGACCAGTATGGCACTCCACTTGGCGAACTAACTGTTAAGAAATTTAGTGACGGTGAAATGCAGCCGAGTTATGATGAATCTATTCGCGGTTGCGATGTTTTTATTGTACAATCAACCAACCCTCCGGGCGATAATTTACTTGAATTGTTATTATTGATAGATGCCGCCAAAAGGGCTTCTCCAAGCTATATCACGGTGGTTATACCTTATTATGGCTATGCCAGACAAGATAGGAAAGACAAACCAAGAGTTTCTATTGGCAGCAAAATGATTGCGGATGTATTGAGTGCAGCAGGAGCCAATAGAGTGATTACTATGGACTTACACGCGCCTCAGATTCAGGCCTTCTTCAACGTACCCGTTGACCACTTGGATTCTTCGGTAATCTTTATTCCTTATATCAAATCATTGAACCTTGATAAACTGATGATTGCAGCGCCTGATGTAGGTGCTAGTAACAGGAACAGAGAATATGCCAAGGTATTGGGCTGCCCTATGGTAATTTGCGACAAAGAGAGAAGGAAAGCCAATGAAATAGCCAGTATGACCATTATAGGTGATGTTACTGGTATGGATGTAGTGCTGGTAGATGATTTAATCGATACTGCTGGTACTTTATCAAAGGCCGCCAAATTAATAAAAGATAATGGCGCAAGATCCGTAAGGGCAGTGTGTACACACCCTGTGCTGAGCGGCAATGCGTATGAAAACATAGAAAACAGTGTTTTAGAGGAATTAATCGTTTGCGATACGATTCCAATGAAGCACGGAAGTCCTAAGATCAGGGTGCTATCCGTTGCACCGCTGATTAGTAAAGCCATCAGAAATATCCACGAACATGGTTCTATCAGTTCCCTGTTCAAGCTTGATAATAGTTTCCAACCCAATTTAATTTAAAGAAAAATGAAGACAGTAGCATTAACCGGCGAGTTAAGGCCTTCGTTAGGAACGAAGGACGCCAAGAGTTTGAGAAACGAAGGTAAAGTTCCATGTGTATTATACGGAGGAGGTGAACAAGTTCACTTTTTCGTTTATTCACCTGATTTCAATGCCCTCGTGTACACTCCCAACACCTACAAGGTGCAGTTAACCATTGAAGGCAAACAGTATCTTGCAGTATTGCAGGATATGCAGTTTCATCCCGTTAACGAAAGTATTTTACACGCAGATTTCCTTGCAGTAGACGAGAACAAATCTGTGGTAGTATCTATTCCTATTAAGGTAACAGGCAATTCTCCGGGCGTAAGGGCCGGTGGAAAGCTCATTCAGAAGATCATGCGTTTGAAAGTACGCGGTAAGATCAACATGATTCCTGACTCTGTGGAGGTTTCCATCTCTGAAATGGAGATTGGCCACTCTGTAAAGGTAAAGGATCTTGATGTTAAAGGCATTGATGTATTGGATGCAAAAGAAAATGCAGTGGTTTCTGTTAAAATAACTAGGAATGTTGCAGCACCAGCAGATGCAGCAGCACCGGCAGCAGCAGCTACTCCGGCAGCAGCAGCACCGGCAGCTAAGAAATAATTCTTTCCTTAAAAATCCTATTATAAAAAACCCGCTTTACTTAGCGGGTTTTTTTTGTTTTATGAATGCCTTCAATGAAATACTTCAACAAAATGGCATTACGATTTGAAAGGCTTGTACCGAATGCCGATATAAAACTCCCTTCCCCTTGTTGGACCCCAATTAAAGGAAGTATCAAAATACGGACTGTAGGGATTCTGCCAACTCACAATAGGTTTCAATTGCCTGAAATCGAGGATATTTTCGCAACCCGCATAAAGTTCCAGCTTTTTCCAACTTTTGGTAGCTTGTAAATTAAACGCTGAATAAGGCCTCGATGTTTTAGCTTGCCTAAATTCCTCAGGATTATTATCAGTATCAGGCAATCTCTGCTTACCGAACCAATGTGCATTGATATCAACTCTCCATTTTTTACTTTTAGGGACATAAGATAAAGCCAAGAGCAACTTATGATTTGAATTGAATGGCAACAGAACCTTTTCATTCCCAACCATTCTATAAACATCAAGGTAATTGTAAGCCAACTTGGCTTCTATCATTTTATAAAATTTTGCCGTTATATCAGTTTGAAACCCGTTGGATACAGAAGTTCCACCGAAATTAGTAATGAATGCTTTGGTAGGATCACTGTCATAATCCGGGAAAAACTGGTTGCCGAATCGGGTTTGATAAAAATCAAAAGTCATGAAGCCTTCTATATGTTTTACCTTGAATTTTTGCAACATATTGACACCCCAATTAAAGGCCTTTTCAGGATTTAATGATTCTTTAAAAATGATATTACGGGAACTGACCAGTAAGCCAATATTCTCTGGAAACAGATTTACAGTGCGCCATCCTGTACCAGCGGATGCCCTTATGGTAGCCTTCTCTGTGAGATCGTATTTAATCATTGCGCGAGGTGTAATCTTCCAACCAAAAGCGTTATGGTGGTCGGCCCTGATTCCAGTTATTAGCGTAATGATATCACCTCGCCATTTAAATGTATTTTCAACAAATAAGCCTGGAATATTTTCTCTTTTTAAATAATTACCATTGTAAGTCCGCTTCAAAATTGTATCAGAAAACCCAATGGTTTCAGCTAGGTTAAAATACCTGTAACTTGCCCCAGCCTTTAATTCATGATTGCCTTTCCACTCCAATTCATATTGCAGATTGGCGTAAGCATTCTTTTGCAACCCATTGTATTTTACAGTACCAAACCACGATTCCTGTTTTTGCATAAAACCGGAAGCCATTAAGGATATTTTTTTATTCTCGTTAATCCGATAACCGGTTTTGGTATATATTTCCTCCTGCCCATAGTTAATTTTTTGGCCATAAACAGATAAGCTTCCCAAATCACTTTTAGGATTGAAATTTTTCTGTCCGCCAACCCTCTGTTCCCAAAGGTAACGCAAACCTATTATACTGCTGAAACCTTTCTTAGACTCATCGCCATACTTAATTTTGTCGTACAACATATAGCGGGTTAATTTTGGAAGGTCTAAAAAACCATCCTTATTCTTGTCCCATTTTTGAGCAGGTTGCACTATATGGGCTGATATAAGATTACTCCATTTACGTTTGCCAAACCTATAATTGACATTGTACTGACTTTCACCAAAACTATTGGCATAAGCATTCAACAACATTTTATCACCTTTATCAGGACTTTTAGGAATAACATTAATCTGCCCCACCATGCTTTCGTAGCCCTGCAATACAGAGGTGGTGCCTTTGGCTACAAATATATTATCGACCAAAGTGCCAGGGAAACCACTTATTCCATAAGTATAACCAAGACCCAGTATCAATGGCATACCATCAATTAAAACCTGGTTATAAACGCCGGACAAGCCTAGTATTCTTAATTCTTTTGAATTTGTAATAATATTGGTTGTCATGGGTTGCACAGTGCCTTGCGTCTCAAAACATCCGGCCAAGTCGCAACAAGCCGCTTTCTTTATTTCTTCAGAAGTAATTACTTCTGTTTTCACAGTCTGTAAACCTATATAAGCCGTTTTATGACCCTCTGCTTTTACAGTTGCGCCTCCTAACATATAAAGGCCTTTCAAAGTAATATACAGATTTGCCCTATCGATAATATCAATAGTATCTGTTTGAAAACCTGTTCGTGAAATTGCCAACCGTGAAATAACACTGTCCTGCATAGGAATGGAGAAATTTCCGGATGAATCTGTCAACGTTGCAAAGTCAGTATTGAGCAGTGCCACAAGCACCCCTTCTATAGGTTTTTTATTTTTATCTGTTATTGTGCCTGATACTTGGTTCTGAGCAAAGCCAATAAGCGGAAACAGCAACAGCATTGCTATCACAAATAATTGTTTCATTGATGAAAAAAAATGACTTTCTAAAGTGTTTTAATTTTCACCTTGTGAACCTTGGCATTAGGGTCTTCACAGGTACCTGTACTTTCAATTACGGCCTTTATCTCTTCCAGCTTAATTTTATCCGGGCTATAAACAATGGTAACTGTTTCCCCTTCTGTTTTTACAGTCTTCACTCCTCTTTTTCTGTAGAGTGCTGTTTCCACCATTTTACTATCTGTACGGCAGCCCATTTCTGTAACTGTTAATATGACAGTTTCAGTCTTAGATTTGGTAGTGTCTTTAGGCGTTTCTCCTTTTGCAGTAGTTGTATATGCTGCAATTATTAATACAACGAGCAATTTGCCCGCATTGAATACGTTTTTCATTTTTTTTGATATTTTAAAGTTAATAAATAAGTGATAAATAGTCTTAGCTTAGCTAATTTAATCAACTTATTTTAGGCGGTTGCCATTTAGAACCAAAATACTCAGAATCTATCTGCACATCGAATGAATCGAATGTAATTTCAGAAAATGTATTAATTGGGCAGATGGAGGCAAATGCTGATTGAAAGACAATACCAGAACAAGAGCCACAAGTGAAGAATGGAGAACAAGAATTGCAGCCGGCATCCTCATTTATAGGATTAACAGGTGTTGATGGCTCGCTTTCACAACTTTTACCGCTGCAACATCCTCCTGAATTAAAGGCAGTAATCTCACCACTTAGCGGTACTACCGGTGAGCAGCAAGGCATCAGAGATAAACCTGATACAAAACTTACCATAACAATTGCCAATAACTTCACTAATGCAAATATAGTTTTTTTTTGAAAATCTTCAAAAAAATAGCATTAAAAATGTCTATTATCCTTAAATCTTAACAATTTTAAACACCTGCTTAAAACCTCCAACCTCTATGTTCACATAGTAAAGCCCTGAACTAAAACTATTCAAATTAATTTCATTTTTATTCTCTTGCTGCATTAATATTTTGCCTGATAAATCTGTAATGGTAATTTTATGCCTGGGCTGCGCAACTAACCAATCAATATAAAACAAACCCATACCCGGATTAGGATATATGCTGATAATATTCCTTTTTGTATCATAAACGCCCAATAATTTATTTACCACCACATCGTATTCTTTAAAGTGAATCTGATCTTGCGCCATCACCTTGTATCTCAAAGTATTGGTGAAATCATTTTTAGTAACTCCCGCAATTTGAAACACAGTACTTAAAAATGCTTTGGCAGAATCGGATACTGTAAACACCGCCGTCAAATTACTCAGGTCTGTATTTTCCGGCACACTTAAAGTTACTTTACCCAAAGCCGTATCCTGTATTATTGTAACTGATTTTGCAGATGTTGTAAAGTCGTAGGTAATTAAATTGCACTGAACATTTGGCTGAATACTTAGCTTAACTTTGTATAATTTAAAATGATTTAAGTCTTCCGAAATAACTTTCAAGAAAACTGTATCGCTATAATCCTGGCTTGACAATCCACTATTCTGAACCAGATTTTTTATTTCTAATTTGCTACTGTCACTCACTTTAAAAATAGCAATAAGGTTTTTTAACGAGGTGCGAAAAGGCAAGGTGGTAGTAACAATTCCGCCTGTGAGATTAGAAACAATTAATCCTGCACTTGCCGGCGTTTTGATACTCCATTGCAATAAATCGCAGGCAGTGTTCTTTAGCACATTCACGACAACAGTATATACTTTGGATATACTTGTATCTTCTGCATAAACTTTAATTTTTACAGACCCTGTAAAATCGTAAGTACTATTATTATTTACATGCAAATTACCATTCACTTTTAATGATGTCCTCAAAGGTGAATAAATATTACAGGTATTTGAGTTTATAGATGAACCATAAGGCAGGGTAACAGACACTGTTTTATTATTCTCTGATACAATCCCTTTCATTTTTGGATTTATAAAAATAAAGGAATCTAGCCTGCAAACTGTGTCTTTTAGAACCATTACATTTACATCGTATTGTTTGCTAATACTGCCATCCTGAGACGTTAAAATATAAGATACAGTATTATTAAAATTATTTTTTGTAGAACCTGATATTTGTTTTGTTGCATTGATAAATAACGTAGCGCTGTCAGTAATA
This sequence comes from Bacteroidia bacterium, assembly GCA_038324665.1. Classification (GTDB taxonomy): domain Bacteria; phylum Bacteroidota; class Bacteroidia; order NS11-12g; family UBA955; genus JABMMZ01. Next base: position 4,253 of record JBBQIF010000018.1, on the reverse strand, counting down.
TTAAAAACTGCTACAAGGCTATCTAAAACAGTTCCGGCAAACACGTACGATTTAATATTACCACCTGATATATTGTGAAATATACTATCTGTTTTACTATAACCTGGAAAAGTAAAACTGTTCAATCCGAATTCAAAAAGTGTGGAATCTGATACTGCTAAATTAAAATTTCCTGCAATATCTTTATATACATTAGCTGCAATTTTCGCATACACTTTACCCGGCTTTAAAGGTTTAATACTCAAGGTATAGAGTAAGGGATTAATCTTTGTGTAGCCTATAATCCTCCCATTGGTCATTGTAATTTTAGAGGTATCTAAATCTCCCACATATTCACTGAATTTGAGCGATGCATTAAAAACACCATATACTTTTGGCTTTGGTAAGCTTAACAATACTGTCGGCTTCTTTGTGTCTATAAATAAACTATAATCTTCCGATTGCCCATAAGCTAAGGTAGCACAAGCATTAGGAATGGCACTATAATCGCTCACAACTCTCATGCGTATAAATGTATTTTGCACGGGCGGATTATTTAGTATTTTAACCGTGACACTTCGCTTTCCTAATCCAAAAGGAATACTTGCCGACAATTCATTGGTATCTAAAAAATCACCATCATTGTTATAATCAATATAAATATTCACTGTCTCATTATAGCTGCTACCTGTTGTAACTGTTGCAGTATAGCTAGTGCCAAGTTTAACAACAGCCGCATCCGAACAGGTGTAATCTTCATTATTAGGATTTACATAAGTTGAATAAGGGCTACTCCTTTTAATACCATTAAACTCAAAGTTGGTGATGCCGATGCTATAATTACCAAGTAAATTAGTATTATTTTTACAAGATACTGCCACAGCTTGTTCTGTCACTATCAAAGTTTTGCTAATGGCATTACTACCATAACTATTAGTTGCTGTAAGCGTAATTGTATAAATACCTGTTTTGTTAAAAATTATTTCAGCTACCCTTGATGTACTATCACTTTTATTAATATAGGTGTATCCACTCGCAGGGGTAATGGTCCAAACTCTGGTATAAGTACCTCCCCCTGATAAATCATTTAATAAATAATTTTTAGTGCAGGTTTCTGATGAACTGCTGGCAATAGCAAAATCTGCAACGGGTGCAAATACCTGATAAGGGAACAAACTGCTTTGCCAGATTCCCCGGCCATAAGTGCTCACTCTCAAACAACTTTTAGAAGTGCCGTCATTGAATACTTCCATGTCTGTAATACCTGCTATGACAGGTAAATTTTTACTAACACTTACCCAGTTTTTCTTGCCTTTATTTCTATAAAATATGCCAAAAGTATTTGCCACATAAACACTTGAATCATTGGTTCTATCATCTATCTGCAAACTTATAATGTTTAATGCCGGCAAATTACGTGTCATGTCCAACCATGTTTTACCCATGTTTTCGCTTTTATACAGTTTAGAACCAATTGTAATATAGACCACATTAGAATCCTTGGAATATGTACTCATTTGGCGAATAGAGCCGCCTGGAGTGGTAATAACTTTGAAAACAGGAGTAGTTGAATTTACCTGATCCACTTTATATAAAACACCATTACTCTTAGCCCAATACAAAAAGTTATTACCCGTTTTACTTCTTGCAATAACACTGGTACCTATGGTTCCGTAATGCAGTAAACTATCGCTAATTTTTTTCCATACAACATTAACAGAAGGGTTGGCCCGTAAGTTTTTAGAAATGTACAAATGATTAGCACCCATGAACATTATATTTGTATCTGTTTGATGCTGCTCATACACTGCATTAGTTACACCATTAATACTGCTGCTGCTAAAATTAGAGAGTTTGTATTTATTCCCTCCTCCCTGGAAATATTGGTAATTGGAATCTAAATGATCAAATAAAAAATCACCTCCGTAATCTCCTCCACGAATGGTATAAAAGACCCCATCTTTATAGTAATTCAATCCATTGTCTTGCAAGCCACCAAGTAATTTTTCCCGATTCAATTTACTTTGTCCCATTTTATAAAATTCTGAAGCGGTTAATCCATCCGAAATTGTTTTCCATGTTCTTCCGGTATCTTTAGAATAATCAATACCACCATCGTGCGTAATGAATAATTTTTTGTTATTGAATGGCGAAAATTGATAATGGTGCTTATCCGCGTGCACACCATAAGCCCAGTGTGATTGCAAACGCCAGGTTTTACCCGAATCGGCACTTTTCCATAAGTTAATTGCTGCCAAATAAACATTAGCAGCATTCACAGGATCTACAGTTAGACTTAAATTATATCCTCCTTGGCCATCATTGCTTGTACCATCGCTGCTATAACCCAATAGTTGTGGTTTGTTGCTTTGGAGTGTCCAGTTTCTTCCTGCATTTTTACTCTTAAAAACACCTCCAAAATAGGTTTTAATACCGGAGGATTTGCTGCGCCACGCGGTAACATAAACCAAATTAGAATCGGCATTCGAAACACCTATCATAATGCTGCTAAAAGTATCCGTTGCGCTTAATTTAGTTTGAGTCCAGGTTTCCCCAAAATTATCTGAATAATAAAAGGCTGTCAGCGATGTAACGTATAGGCCAGTTAATGATTTTGGTTTCTTCACAAGGTCATTGTAATTATCTGCAACACTCGATTTTTTAACCCATGTTAATCCTCCATTTATTGTTTTATACAACCCATTGATGGTTGAGGCTACTATCACATTGGTATCAACTGGACTCATTGCCATTTGAACCACCAAAACATTACCCATGCCCGTGTTGCTTTGTTGCCAGGTTTTGCCTTCGTCATAACTTTTATAAACACCCAAACCACCCCCATAGTAATTGGCATCGCCTGTTCCGAGATACAATGTTTTAGGATTTCTATGATTCACACAAACTGATGCACAAGCTGTATAAGCCATATTATCACACAAAGGCGTCCATGTTTTACCTTCATTACTGCTACGCCATAAACCACCACTGGCAGATACCGCATACAGCTTATTTGAATCGGTAGGATGGAACGCTAAATGACTAACGCGACCCATACCAGTAGTTTGAACGCTTGGGTTGGCCGGAAATTTTACCATGCCTAATTGGGTCCAATTATCACCCTGTGCCTTTAATATCTGGACACTTATAAAAAAACAAAGGCTTAATTTAATTTTTAGTTTCAAAGTATATTATTCTCTAATGGATTGTATTATTTTTTGAATTTCAAATGGGGTCATTACTTTGCCATCAGGTTTTACCAAATTCTTATTGACTTCCTTCCAATGCAAAAATTGCTTGTATTGAAAAACATAATCGCCATATTTCATTTGTTGGGTTGTATCATCTCCATAAATATCCTGACCCTCATTGTCCTCATCTCGCACCGGCTTTTCCTTGTCTTTCCAAAATAAATCAAAAGCGCTAATGGCCGCATAATAATTAGTATTGGTATCGTTCATCATTTTCACCCAATAGGCATGGTGCATCGTGTCTTGTTGTGCATTTTTTAAGCGTCTTAAAGCTTTATCATTTTTGCTCATACAAGCCATTAATCCAATACATACAATCAAAACTATTCGAAACATATAGCTAACAAAAGTAAAGAATATTTGTGTTTTCGATTATTGGTAATTCAATTTCGGGTTTAATTTCCCTTAAACCTCTTAGCCCTGGGATGATAAAGTGCTATCGTTTCCTTAAGAAACTTACGGTCGAGATGGGTATAAATTTCTGTCGTAATGATACTTTCATGACCCAGCATTTGTTGAACGGCCCTTAAATCGGCACCACCCTCCACAAGGCTGGTAGCAAAGGAATGCCTGAAGGTATGCGGACTGATGCTTTTTTGGATGCCAGCTTTTACAGCCAATGTTTTGATTAACTTAAATACAGATATGCGGCTCAGTCCATTGCCAAAATGGTTGAGGAAAACGGTATCAGAGAATTTCTTGTTCACTTTTAAATGCACCCTGGTTTCATTAATATACATTTTCAGTACCTTTAATATGGATTTTGCGATGGGCACCAACCTTTCCTTATTGCCTTTGCCATGCACCTTGATAAACTCTTCTTTAAAATAGATTTCTGAAATATTGAGCCCTGTTAGTTCGCTTACTCTTAAACCGCAGCCATAAAGCGTTTCAATAATGGCCTTATCCCTATGACCCATTGGTTTGCTCAGGTCAATCTGTTCACAGATACTATCTATTTCTAGCTTACTTAAAACTTCTGGTAACTTGCGGGCCAGTTTAGGTAATTCAAGGTTTTGGGTG
>JBBQIF010000017.1:0-15304 GCA_038324665.1 Bacteroidia bacterium | reverse complement strand
CCGACCCAACCTGTAATTCAATTAAAATCCGGGTGGTGCTTGACCAGAAATTTAACTGTGACTCAGTTAAACCGAAAAATTTTAAATTAACAGGTGCATTAACAACTGCAATTACTGGGGTGTTAGGAGTTGCATGCGATGGCAAAAATGAATCAACTACCTTTGATATCACCTTCGCATCAGGCTTAAATCTGAGCGGCAACTATCAGTTGGATTTTAATTCCATATTCAAGGATAAATGTGATAGTATTTGGAAAATTAATGCAAAACTTAATTTTAAAATTACAGATTGCCCCATTAAAGTTGTTTTAAAAACTACAAAAGATACAATCTGCAAAGGTAGTTGTGCTACTATTACGGCAACAATTACAGGTGGTAATATTGCCAATTATGTCTATACCTGGCTGAGTGGTGGATTATCCGGTAAACCGCCCCATAATGTTTGTCCAACTGTTGATACAAGATACATCCTGCAAGTATCTGATGGCGTTTCAATACCTGGAAAAGACACAATTGATATTACAGTGGCTATACCACCTGTAGCACAAAATGATACCACTGTTTGCCAGTCAAGCGGTTCGTTCAATTTAACTGCTACACCCGCAGGAGGAAAATGGTCGGGAACAGGTATTACCAATACAAACACAGGCACTTTTAATCCTGCCTTATCGGGTAGTGGAATTTTTAATATTACTTACAAAACTGGCACTTGCACTGATATTGTAGTGGTTACTGTAAAGGCTATCAATGCTGGACCGCCCAATGCTTCTTGCCCTAATGCTGCACCTTTTAATGTCAGCAATTTTTCGCCTGCCGGTGGCACCTGGAGTGGCCCCAATATTACTTCTGCCGGCGTTATTACGCCCCCAGGGGCAACTGGCACTTTCCAGGTAACCTATACTTGGAATGGCTGTACTAGCAAAAAGAATATTAATATAGACGGGATAAGTATTAAGAAAGCCGATACAATCTGTAAATCCAAACCATTCGACACTATCACATTCACACCTGTAGGTGGCATCTGGACAGGCCCAGGTATCTCGAATAATATAAAAGGAATCTCTGTGCCTTATAATGCCGGGGCAGGCAATAAACTTTATATCTATACAATTAATGGATGCAAGGATACCCTAAAAAGATTGATTAAAGACATAGATGCACGTTGGGATGAAATTGCCTGTCCTGACGCTGGCCAGAGAATCCTGCCTGCCGGTTTACCTGCCGGTGGCAAATGGACAGGGAAAGGAATTTTTGATGCCACGAATGGTATTTTTGATGCGGATAGTTTTAAAGTTCCCGGCAAGAGCACTTTTGTACAGGTAAATTTAACCTACACCACTTTGGAAGGCTGCACCGATGATAAAATCATGTACCTGAGGTACAGCCGGTTTTATGCCGATACCATAAAGAATTGTGTTAATGACACTGCATATTACCTCCGTTATGCGTATGTATTCAACGACCCATGGAATCTCCTCTTCACTGGAAGCAATGCCATTGTAGGTAACGCCGTTTATTATCAGAAGTTCAGTCCGGCACTTGCTGGAAGAGGAACCTACCACCAGATAATTGGCGATGGGAATGGCTGCAGGGATACCATTATTATCTATGTTTATCCAAGAGCACGCATCCAGAAAGATACGATTTTATGTATAGCAGATAATCCCTACCAATTATACAATGGAGAAAAGAAAGGCACTTTTTCCGGACTGGGCATTACCAATGGCATTACTGGCATGTTCAACCCTGCCATTGCCGGAGCAGGTAACCATCTTATCTATTTTACTTTACCAGGAAAATGTAAAGATACTGTCAGGATAAAAGTCAATTCCTTGCCTATTGTAAAGATAAATGGACTGTCAAATTACTATTGTTTCAGGGATTCTTTAATTAACCTAGGATTATCTCCAATTGGAGGCACCTTAACCGGCAAAGGCACTAATATCAATACTTTTAACCCAAAAGATGCAGGAACAGGCACCCACAGCATTAAGTATGTTTATGGCACTGGCAAATGTATTAATCAGTCTATTATAGATGTAACAGTTGGTGATACTTTAAAATTGAGTTTATGGAGCGATAAGGATTCCATTTGCATTGGTAGTACGGTTACTTTAAATACCAAATCAGTAGGAGGAACGAACAATTATAACTTGCAATGGAACAGCGGGCAAAGCAATGTAAATGCCATATTTGTTTCCCCTAAGCAAAGTACTTTATATACAGCCACGCTGAAGGATGGTTGTAGTGATTCTGTCATGAGACAGAAATATATTTATGTACACCCGCAAATGTATAGCAACAGCACTACAAGCCCAATCCAATGCTACGGCAACCAGGGTTTCATTTCATTAAAAATGAGTGGCACCGGTCCTTATCAATATTTGTGGAATACTATACCTCCACAGATCAATGCGCTAATTAATGCTCCAGTGAACAGCACTTATAAAGTTACTGTTACCAATACAAAGACAGGTTGCAAGTATGACACCATGACGAAAATACCCGGGTATGACAAGATTAGGGCATACTTTACCTTTTCGCCGAATGACCGCTGCTTGTACAGCAACAATGCTGAATTGCAGATCATTAATCTAAGTGAAGGGGGAATTACCGGTCTTTGGGATTTTGGTGACGGCATTACTGTTCCTTATGATCCTGCAAGTAACCCAACACATTTATTTGACGGTTTAAAAGAAAATTACAAGGTAAAACTCCGTATTGCAAATGATGGCAATTGCCTCGATAGTTTTAGTGTGAATATTTGTGTGATAGATACGGTCACCATTGTATTACCTACATCTTTCACACCTAATGATGATGAATTGAATGATGTTTTCAAAATTGAATCCACGGCACTTGCTAAATCAAGTATGACTATTTTCAATCGCTGGGGCGAGAAGTTATTTTACAGTGAGGATTACAAAATAGGCTGGGATGGCACCTATATGGGCAAACCATGTCCAACGGATTATTACGTTTACTATATCAGTTATAAAGGCAAGAAAACTGCTACCCGTTATACGAAAGGTGTATTATTTTTAATCAGGTAAACCCCTTATCATTTAAAATATCATTTCCCAACACTAAAACACCATTTGCAATCCAAAAGTTGCCTGCATAAAAATTAATATTTTTCTGTACAACGAAAGCAAATTAGCTATTGTCTTCAGGGTATTAACCCCAATAGCTTATGAAAAAAATAGTACGCAAAAACCTCTTGATCCTTTTTTTCATTCATTCATTTTTATCAAACCTAATTGCCCAGGGAGAAAATGATAACTGGATATTTGGCAATGGTTCATATATCTCATTCTCGAGCGGCAAACCTGTTGTAATGAATGATGTGCCTGCAATACGTACTGCAGAAGGATGCACATCTGTAAGCTCAAAGGATGGCAGGTTGTTGTTCTACTCTGATGGCATGTCCATTTGGACCAAAGACCACAACATAATGGATAATGGAAAAGGGCTCCTCGGCGACTATTCCTCAACCTCGTCATGTGTAATTGTTCCATTTCCTGCCCATCCTAACCAATATTATGTATTTTGTACGGATGCCAATTATAATGTTTCGAAAAATGGGCTAACATATAATATTGTTGATCTTGCATTTAACAATGGTCTTGGAAAAGTTACACTTAAGAACCAACTACTGTTAAAACCTACAGATGAGAAAATCGCTGTTACAAGGCATTGCAATGGCAAGGATTTCTGGATTGTTACCCACAAGGCACAAAGTACAGATTTTTATACTTGGCTCCTTAGCCGCAAGGGCTTGTCGGAATATCCTACAATAACAAGCATCAATGAGAGTTTCTCTGCATACACGGAACTCGGTTTCCTTAAGTTCTCGCCAGACGGTAGATGGCTCGTGAACACGCAATGCCTTGGCCAGAAACTAGAAATCTACAGCTTTGATAAATTTAATGGAAAGATTACAAAATATGCCTTTGACAACATGAGGTACAACGAAAATTTGCAAAACTACTACGGTGTTGCTTTTTCTGCAAACAGTAGTAAATTATATGTTTCTTGCCTTGATACCGGAAGTATATATCAATATGACCTTGATGAAAGTCCCTTAACCATTTTCTTGCACCGAACACTCCTGTATTGTTTAAAACATAAAGTAGGGGCACTTCAGTTAGCCAGTGATAATAAAATATATATTTCCAATGGTTATGACACCTATTTGTTGCATTCAATATTGAATCCTAACTTGAAAGGATTGGATTGCAATTTTAAGCTAAGCGTAGTTAAATTGCATGGTGGAAATTCATGCCAACTCGGTTTACCCACCTACGTGGAATCAGTAGATAAATATTTTTCTATCACCAAAGATTCTATCATTAACCAGGTTGGGTACATTTTGGATGCGGGTATAAACGATGCCATTTATGAATGGAGTACAGGCGAGACCACAAGGTCAATAAAGATAAACGCCAACGGCACTTATTGGGTAAAAGTATATGCACCAAATTTATGTATATTAATGCTAGACAGTATCAAGGTTAACATTTATTCCAAAAAATTAAAATTGTCAAATGATTATTCCCCTTTGATTGAAGTCTGTGAGGGACAAATGATTAATATCCCTGTATTTAGGTGCGATTCAGGAGGTGTTTTTTTCAATTGGACCAATAGCAATAAAGCAATAGGCTTACCCGAATCTGGAAGTGGGCAGATAAACCCCTTCATTGCACCTACAGTTATGCAAAACATAAAATCTGTGATTACAGTAACACCTTACAGAGACGGACGAATCGGTGTTCCCTATATCCTTTACCTGCAAATTGATCATAGCCACATATATAAAATAGCGAAGATGAATGATGTAGTTTTATGCAGCGGAAGTAAATTCAAGCAGATTGAATTTGCCAGTACCCCGGTAGGTGCTGTATTTACATGGAAAAATAATAATACAGGTATAGGGCTTGAAGCAGAAAATATGGGCTATATTGAATCTTTTATTACCAATCTGGCACTAACGAATAAAACCGCAACGATCAAGGTCAAAGCATCTGCAGGCCAATGCTTCAGTGACAGTATCACTTTCAATGTATTGCTTATGGCAACCCCAATTACAGGCCAGGTATTAGATGTTGCCTTTTGTGCTAATGAAAAAATTGTCTCCATACCACTCCATACCTTACCTGCAATGGCAACAATTAATTGGCTTTCTTCCAACCCCGATCTGCACTTAACCATCATTGATAGTTCCTTACAATTCATTAAATCCCCTAAAGTTAGCGAAGTGTCAGGATTTAAAATTACTTATAACAGTATTCTTCAAGGCTGCAAGGGCCAAACCTTATCTTTCAATGTTACCTTATGGCCAGCACCCATAGCTGCATTTAAATTTAATATCAAAGCCCCTAATTATGAAAATCCATTAAATCGGTTCGTGTTCACAAATTTGTCTTTAAGCTCAGTTTCATATTACTGGAATTTCGGTGACGAAGAATATTCTATAGAAAAAGACCCTATCCATTTATTTTACGATAATAAAGGTTTAAGAACAACATTGGTAGCCAACAATAACTTTGGCTGTTCCGATACATTTTCGTCCGATTTGAATCCTCCATTATTAGTTCCCCAAGTTTCAATTCCCAATGCCCTTTCACCTGATGAGAACGGCGGGAGAATATTCAAGGTTTACGACACAGAAACCGCCCAAATCCAATTTTGGATTTATAACAGATGGGGCGAAATGGTCTTTTATTCGCCTGATAACCGGGGTTGGAATGGTGTATTTAAAGATCAACCATGCGAAGAAGGCGTTTATTTATATATAGTGAAGGCAAGAGACTTCAATAATCAGGATTATGAATACAAAGGCACCCTGACGTTGCTAAGATAAGCATAATACTAATCGCAGAAAGGGTTTTGAAGACCACTTTTCTTCTGAAAAATAAAGTGCTACCTACGAACAATAATTTACGTTTAGACTAACTTTTATTTAAAAAACAATTAACTTCCAATAAAAGGCACAAAGAAAACAAATGCGCATTATCTTTTGGATATCAAAGGAAGAATTAATCACAAACGGTTAAGGTTTAGTCATCCTATAAAATTTGAACAGTTCCGGGCGCAAATTTTATTCAGAACTCATCTCATGGAGCGCAGCGGAATAATCTAGCCAAACCTTAAGACAAATCATAGCTGCTTTAGTTGCAAAGATGGGAACAATTAACCACATGAGTTATACGGTTGCACAAGGTGCAGCAGCATGCAGCTATAATAATTAATTTGATTAGCAATATTAGAAAAATCCATAGCCTGCTTATCTGAAGAGCCTTCAATAATAACCCCTTTATGGACATTAAATATATCCTCCTGACCCTGAAATGGTCAAATATTATTAACCCAGGCTACTGCCCGGGGGTTAATAGCTAACCCAATGAAAGTGTTTGGCGACTTATTTGCTCTTGTCCCATGCAAATAAGATGACAAACACATCCAATTTTTACTATGGAAAAATAAATTTTCTTAGTTTTAAAGTTTAACAATAAATTTCCTAATACCATATTTTCTTCGCATGGTTCTGTGCAAACCAATACGGAATCTCATTAATAGATTCAAAAGGGCGGGTCTGTATAAAACAAGCCTTCTTACCTACTGTTATACTGCCGTGCGAATCGCTAATACCCAGTGCGGCAGCCCCATTAATCGTTAATGCATTAAAAGCCTCCGCAGGTAAAAGACCATTGTAAAGACAAGCCAAGCTCCATGTGAACCATAAGTTATAATGTGGACTGCTGCCTGGGTTAAAATCACTGGCCACGCATACCGGCAAGCCTGCATCTATCATCCTGCGACCCGGCGCATAAGGGATCTTTAAAAAGAAAGAACTCCCCGGCAATATCACCGGCATCGTATTGCTGTTCATTAAGGCATTAATCTCCACATCGCTTATTTCTTCCAGGTGGTCTACAGAAAGGGCATTATGAGCAATAGCAGTTTGGACACCTCCTGTAAGTCCTAATTCATTGCCGTGTATCTTGGCACGTAAGCCATATTTAGCGCCTGCCTCCAATAGTCTGCCAGTTTCATCTGGACTAAAAAACCCTCGATCACAAAAAACATCTATAAAATCTGCCAAACCTTCAGCTTCAATTGCCGGCAGCATTTCATCCATAATGAGTTTGATATAACCCTCGTGAAGGCCTTTATATTCCGCAGGGTAGGCATGTGCCCCAAGGAAAGTAGCCTTTACCGTTATGGGCAATTCCGCCTTTAGTTTTTTAATAACCCTCAATATTTTCAGTTCTGCATCTACACTTAAACCATAACCGCTTTTTATTTCCAAAGCAGTTGTTCCGCAGTCCATCGCTTGCAGTGCATAAGCATGGGTGCGTTTATACAATTCATCTTCCGTCATGCCTTGCAGGCGTTTAGCAGAATTGAGAATGCCCCCACCTTCTGCCGCTATGTCCTCATAAGTTTTGCCTTGCAAGCGCATCACATATTCATTGTGCCTACTACCCGCAAACACCATGTGGGTATGCGAATCCACAAAGCCCGGCATCAGCCAATCGCCATGCACGTTAATAAGCAGGGAATCATTCACAGGGCAGTTTTCCATTAAGCCAAAAGATTTTATAACACCTTCCTCCACCTCTATGTAGGCATTGTGCAGCGCATTGATATGTGCCATTTCCTGACCCCTAAGACTTCGGGTGCCTTCGGGTAAAATACCCAATAATTGCCCTATGTTTGTGAGGATATAATTTTTTTGCATCATGAATATTACTTTAATAAAACAAGCCGACTGCAAAGGTAAAGCAATTTTCATTGCCGATACTGCTAGGGTAATAGGCAATGTAACCCTTGGCGATGAGGTAAGCATCTGGTTCGGTGCCGTATTGCGTGGCGATGGCGATAGCATTACCATTGGCGCCCGCAGCAATGTGCAGGACACCGCAGTAGTGCATGTAGATCCCGGTTTCCCTGTAACCATTGGCGAAGAATGTATCATCGGTCATGGCGCCATTGTGCATGGCGCTACCTTGGCCAACAATGTTTTGGTAGGCATGCACGCCACTATTATGAATGGCTCAACCATAGGCGAATTTAGCATTATAGGGGCAGGTGCCGTAGTGCCGGAAGGTATGCAAATACCGCCCTTTAGTTTAGTATTGGGTATTCCTGCCAAAGTTATAAAAACAATAGGAGAAGAACAGAAGGAAAAGATCAGGAAGAATGCGGAGAGTTATGTGAAGTTGGGGAAGGTGTATTTGGAAGGCGAGTGAAACTTTGTTGTGAACAAGCACCAACAAAGGCACAAAGTGAGTGGTATCGTGTCCAGATTATTCCGCTGCGCTCCATGAGAAGAGTTCTGAATAAAACAATGCTCAAAGCAGCCTTGTTTTTTCAGGATGACGGTTTATACCCCGAACCTTTGTGGTAGCAAATGTTTCCATAACCAACCGTCACCAACCCCACCGTCATGCTGAAGAATGTTGCTTCGAACATTCATTCAGCATCTGGTCACCCATCCACTCACCATCATCTACGCTCCTTCAAGGTGCATCCCCCGAACCTTTGTGTTAGCAAATTTTTCCATAACCAAGTATCACCAACGCCACCGTCATGCTGAATTTTTTGAGCATTCCATTCATGTTGTATTTTGATAAACTACTCGCTAAAAAGTTCGAGGTACTTTTTATAAATATATACTTTGCCGTATTTATTATTTTCATCTACGGCTTTAAGGATATCAAGATTTACAAAACGCTCAATAAGTTTAGCTGCACCTGTTCTGGTAAATTGCATAATTTCTACCACCAAACTATTAGTAATAACCGGATTTTTAAATAATGCCTGCAGGAATTCAACACCACTTGTAGCTTCGCGCTTACCCAATTTTTGAAGTTTCCTCATATCCTGCTCACGGAGGTTAGTAATTTTCGCAGATGTTTCAATACTTTGTTTTGCAGTTTCTATAACGCCATCAAGAAAAAAATGAAGCCACTCATAAGGCTTATTGCTATGATAGGCATTTAATTTTTCGTAATACAATTGCTGGTTGCGCCTGAAAAAGCTACTTAGAAAAAGGACAGGCTTTTCTAAAACAGCCCTCTCGAATAAGAAAAGGGTAATCAAAAGTCGCCCTGTACGCCCATTACCATCCAGGAAAGGGTGAATAGTTTCAAACTGTGCATGCAGTATGCCAGCTTGCAGAACTGGCATTACTGCTTCATTGTGAATATAATTCTCCAGATCGGACAAGGCATTCTTCATTTCATTTACTGGGGGTGGAATAAACATTGCAGTCTTTAAGGTAGCCCCCCCTATCCAGTTTTGGGAATTCCTGAACTCACCGGGATCCGCAAAATGAGTAGAACGCGCATCCATCATCAGTTCCTTATGCAATTCCTTGATAAATCTTAAAGAGAAAGGGAAATCCTTAAGCCTGCCAATACCATAATGAAGGGCTTTTATATAAAACAGTATATCGTTTGCATCTGTATTATTTACATTGATCCCGGCCCTCATTTCAAGCGCATCCATCATAGTTGCCCTTGTACCCTCTATCTGTGCAGAATTAGTAGCATCTTTGATAACATACATATTGAGAAAAAAGTCCGAATCGGGCAAGATATGTGTAATTCCATCCAATTTGCCAATAAGCCTTTCTGCAAGAGCAGCCTTTGTAATAATATCATGAGTGAATTCCTTTAGTTCTGCAGGAGGAAAAAAATCAGGGATAAATGCTGAATACCCATCCTTTTGTTTAATATATTTACCTAGCATAATTTAAAATTTAGTTTCCATTTCTTCTACAAATGTAAACTATTTAATACTTTAGTTTACATTTAGAAACAGAATGTAAACTATCTTTTTGAAATAAAAATGCCTATTTATGCGTTATTTGATTGATAATCAAGTAAAAACATAAAAAAGTACTGAATACGCAATTTACGTAAAAGTACAATATAGATTTGTATTATACGTTATTCCCTTTTCACTTTGTTACACTTGATGGATAATTCAGCAATAAAATCAATGAACGTATTAAAAATACACCTCAACAGTCTGGCAATAGGTCTGCTGCTTTGTTTGCTCCTAATTTTTATAGATTATAACCATGAACAAAACCCAAAGTTTGATGCAGGTACTTTTATTACGATTGGTATCTATGTATTGGTAACCCAATGCATCATTGCACTTACACGTCAATGGCTCACCACAAAACGATACTTGCTTGCAGCATTTTGCTATGCTATTTTAGGTATTATACCAGGCATCATTATCGCGGTTATTCTGTCCTCATGGGTTGTGCGAGTTTTTTTGTGAAGCTCTATGCAGCTATCAACTCTTTCGGTTTGTTTATTTCCGCAAGTACATTGCTAATGAATTTTTCCATTAGCATGAGGAGTGCAGGTATGGAGCAGCTTTCTTCATGACTTTCGTTCTTAAGCGCACTTTGTTTGGAGTAAATAAACTTTGATTCGCCTTCCTGATATAGATTAGCAGAAATATTCATTTCCCTGTAACCCGAAATTGTGATAAAAAAGCAATTGCTATTCTTTGCTTTTATCTGATCTATGATGTCTTGCGGATTATAATCGGGTATTTGCTTATTGTTATTGTAATGGTTATCGAAAATAACCACTTGATAAGCTGTTTTACTCGCAGCATTTAAGGCTTTCACATCATCCAGAGAAGTAACCTCAAACTTAAGGTCATTACAGCCCTTAGCGTTACATAGAGCAGCAACTTGACTTTGGATAACTTTGTTATAGAAATTGTGGTCTTCTATAATGGCAATTTTTAGTCTTTTTGTTTTCATAGCTATATATTAGTTTGAACAAAACTAGTACAAAACCCTATGAAACAAAAGTTGAGCAAATTAAGTGGTAATAAGGGGTAAGCGTATGGCTGTTTTTATAAATATGAAATATAGCACTTTGCGAACTTTAAATCAATTAATGTGGAAAACCCCATTCTGTTCAATAAGGTCAACAATCTGAAAAGGAATTATTTTTATCTGAACGGGAATTGAAAAAATGTTAAGAATATGTAAGTAAGTACTTTAACTAGAAATCAAACAATTTCTGTATTCACACCTTTTTTAGCCTTTAAATAAATTTTTGTCACTGAAAATGATATTGTTAATCCCTGTTTTGAAAAAAATATTAACAATCAGCCGTTTAATGTCTTTTTTTTTGCTCTTTTCTCAATTTTTGATATGACTTTGGTCAGAAATGTGGATATATATTCCATTTCTGTTGCGTTTTCTGGATAATATCTAACGATTTTTACATTTCAGAGTGTATTCTAATGGGTGATAGGTTAGAATGGTTACAATTTTATTTAACCGCAAAGCGCACTAAGATGAGAACCAGCACAAAGGGCGCGGGGAGATTTGAAGCCATTCATGGGGATGTTTAAAAAAAAAGTATTTAACCCTGTTTGGCCTCTGCTTTTATAACCCCAAGCTCAATCCCAACTTTGGTAAATGCAGCAATTGCCTTATCCAGATGGTGTTGCTCATGCGCCGCAGATAACTGCACCCTTATGCGCGCTTGGTCCTTTGGCACGACAGGATAAAAGAAACCTATGACATAAATACCTTCATCCAGCAATTTATCCGCCATTGTTTGGCTCAACTTGGCATCGTATAGCATAATTGGCACGATAGCACTGTCGCCGTTTCTGAAATCAAAGCCGGCCTTCTTAATTCCTGCTTTGAAATAGTTGACGTTCCATTCTAGTTTATCTCTTAATTCAGTGGATTCATCTAATATCTTAAACACCTCCAGACTTGCAGACACAATGGCGGGTGCAAGAGAATTTGAGAACAAATAAGGACGGGAACGTTGGCGCAATAATTCAATAATTTCCTTTTTACCCGTAGTATAACCGCCCATCGCTCCGCCTAACGCCTTGCCCAAGGTGCCTGTTACGATATCGATTTGACCGTGTACCCCGCATAATTCAGGTGTACCCTTTCCTGTTTTGCCTATAAAACCGGCAGCATGACACTCGTCCACCATCACCAATGCATCATATTGATTTGCCAATGCGGTAATTTTATCGAGTTGAGCAACATAACCATCCATGCTAAAAACACCGTCTGTTACGATAATTTTATGTTGATGACCTGCTTTATTTGCAGCTATCAATTGTTGCTCTAGATCTGCCATATCGTTGTTAGCATACCTATATCGTGCAGCTTTGCAAAGCCTCACGCCATCAATGATAGAGGCATGGTTCAAAGCATCCGAAATAATCGCGTCATTTTCACCAAACAAGGGTTCAAAAACGCCGCCGTTTGCATCGAATGCTGCCGCATATAAAATAGTATCCTCGGTGCCATAAAACGCAGCTATTTTAGCTTCCAGTTCTTTATGAATATCCTGAGTACCGCAAATAAAACGCACACTGCTCATACCGAAACCATGCGTGTCTAATGACTTTTTGGCAGCCTCAATTACACGGGGATGGCTAGATAAGCCAAGGTAATTATTCGCGCAAAAATTGATCACCTCTTTGCCATCGCTTAATCTAATGTCAGCGGCTTGCGGGGATACGATGACGCGTTCTTTTTTATACAAACCAGCTTCTTTGATTTGTTCTAATTCTTTCTTTAAATGTTGTTGAAGATTTCCGTACATATTAATGGAATGTTTTTTGCAAAAATAAGTGAGTCAACTCATATTTTTCAGTGTGTATCAACAATATCTCTGAACAAATAATTAGATTTGCGACTATTACTTTAATATAAACAGCCAAGCATCCCATAATTTATCCAAAATGGACGAACAAGAAAAAAAGAAAAAAGAAGAAAACCCTTTCGGCGAAAGAAAAAGCAATGCACCTAAATTCAATATGTATTGGATTTGGGGAATCTTGTTGCTTGGTTTTATAGTCATCAGTTTTTATCCGAACAATCCCGGTAAAAGGAGTAATTGGAATGCTGTTTCTGATATGATCATCAGCAATGATGTAGATAAACTGGAAGTAGTAAATAACCGACTGGTGAAAGTTTACATTAAGAAGGAAATGCTTTCTAATGATAAATATAAGGATGTAAATAAGCAGACACCTAATATGTTCGGTCAAGTATCGCCACAATTTTATTTTGAAACTGATAAGGATGCCTTTAATAAGAATTTAGAGACACTTAAACTAGAACACAAAGAAGCAAAGAATGTCGTAATTGATTACCAATATGAAAATGATAGCACTTGGCAAATACTAAACTGGATCATCATGATTGGTTTATTGATTGCGTTCTGGAGCTTTATGATGCGCAGAATGGGTGGCGGTGGTGGTGGAGGCGGCGGTGGCCCCGGTCAATTATTCAATATAGGCAGAAGCAAGGCTACTTTGTTTGATAAAAATACCAAAGTGAATGTTACTTTTAAGGATGTAGCAGGATTAGATGAAGCAAAAGTGGAGGTAATGGAAATTGTAGATTTCCTTAAGACCCCACAAAAATATACCCGCTTAGGTGGTAAAATACCAAAAGGAGCCTTATTGATAGGCGCTCCAGGAACAGGAAAAACATTATTGGCAAAAGCAGTTGCAGGCGAGGCTAATGTGCCTTTCTTCTCCCTTTCCGGTTCAGATTTCGTTGAGATGTTTGTAGGAGTAGGCGCATCACGTGTAAGGGATTTGTTCCGCCAAGCAAAAGAAAAAGCACCATGTATTATCTTTATAGATGAAATAGATGCCATTGGACGTGCAAGGGGTAAAAATTTAATGAGTGGCTCGAATGACGAGAGGGAAAATACCCTGAATCAATTGTTAACAGAAATGGATGGATTTGGTACTGATAGCGGTGTTATTATTTTGGCAGCCACTAACCGTCCGGATATTCTAGATACTGCACTCTTAAGACCAGGAAGGTTCGACAGGCAGATCTCTATTGATAAGCCCGACCTTGTGGGCAGAGAACAAATTTTCAGAGTGCATTTACAAGGCAAAGAATTATTGCCCGAAGTGGATGCCAAGAAATTATCTGCGCAAACGCCTGGATTTGCTGGTGCTGAAATTGCCAACGTATGCAATGAAGCAGCATTGATTGCGGCAAGGAATAACAAAGATAAAATTGACATGCACGATTTCCAGGATGCAATTGATAGGGTAATTGGCGGTCTTGAAAAGAAGAATAAACTGATTTCACCAGAAGAAAAAAATATAGTGGCTTACCACGAAGCCGGTCATGCTGTTGCAGGTTGGTTCTTAGAATTCGCTGACCCATTGGTAAAAGTGTCTATCGTGCCTCGCGGAGTAGCTGCATTGGGTTACGCACAATATCTGCCTAAGGAACAATACATTTACAGGAGTGAGCAATTACTAGATGAAATGTGTATGGCACTTGGTGGAAGGGCTGCTGAAGATATTATCTTTGGAAAAGTAAGTACAGGTGCGCAGAATGACTTAGAAAGAATTACTAAACTGGCTTATTCCATGGTGACTATCTATGGTATGAATGAGCGGATTGGCAATGTAAGTTTTAATGATTCAACCGGAGAATACACATACAGTAAACCTTATAGTGAAAAAACGAATGAAATGATTGATGAGGAAGTGCGCAAGATTATTGATGCCGCCTTCATCCGTACAAAAGCCTTACTGAACAGCAAGAAGAAAGAACTGATTAACTTGGCCCAGGAATTACTAAAAAAGGAAATCCTGTTCCAATATGATTTGGAGGCATTGATAGGTAAACGTCCGTTTGAGCATAAAACCAATTATGAGAACTATATGGGAGGTGATGATACTAAAAAGGAACCTGAAATCCCTTTGAAAGAATTATCTGCCGAACTTGCCAAACCTGAGATTAGCATTGAACAACCAGTGGATACTATTGAAACCAAGCCAACAACTGACGACCAGGCAATATAATATTTCCGCTTTCTTATGAAACCATTATTTCTATTTGTGGTTCTATTAACCTGTAGTATTGCAAAGGCAGATGATTCGCTGACGTGTAAAGGGGAACTAGATAATAATGGCAAAAAAAATGGGTCTTGGGTTTGTCGCGATAAGCAAGGCAGGGTAATTAAAAAGGAGCATTACAAACATGGTGAAATAGGCACTTGGATACTTTATAATAATAAAGGGCAGATGATACAAACCCGCAATAAGAAGGGCAAGATAAGGAAGTATAAGCCGTGCGGATGTTAATACGGATTCAAAAAAACCAAAGGTTTTTTTGAGCGCTTAGCATGTGCATTGCATCCGTATTAATCCCGCACGCTACCCCAATGCGGGATCCCCACAATTAAAGATAATCTCATTATGGCTATGGTTTTTTTGAGCGCTTAGCATGTGCATTGCATCC